>NZ_JBQDAA010000192.1:0-4358 GCF_052089545.1 Tissierella sp.
CTTTATGAAAGACATGTACTATTATATCAGAAATGTCAAGTAAAATCCACCTTCCACTTGAATAGCCATCCTTTTTTATTTCATCATATCCTGCTTCTGAAAGCTGTTTACTTATTTCATCTGCTATAGCTTTGGCTCCAGTAGATGCATTCGCACTTACTATGACAAAATAGTCTGCCACAGTAGTTAATTCCTTTATATCCAAGACCTTGAGATCTATACCTTTTTTGTCTTCACAAGCTTTTTTTACTATAGCTAGTTTTTCTTCAACATTTATCATATATTCATCTCCTTTTTTTTAAATTTTCTTCTATTAAATAATTCCTAGCATCTATAGAGTCTATAGATATTGTTTTTTTACTCTCTATTAAAAACTTTATATTTGTATCTAAAGCTAAAAGTAAAGATTTATCTAAATCTTCAAATGCTAAATTTCTTATTATTTGTATTCCTTCAAAATTTCTATGCGGTTCTATATAGTCTCCCATAAATATTATTTTTTCTAAAAGACTCATATTTCTTCTTCCAGTTGTATGATACTTGATAGCATTTAATATATCTTTATCTACCACATCATACTTACTTATTGCTATTTTAACAGCAAGTGGTCCATGAAGTAGTTCTGTATTATAAGGTTTTTTTGATTTATCTAATAGTCCAAATTCTTTAGCTAAGTCTACAACCCTTTCTTTCTTTATAAACTTTGCACTATCATGAAGTAAAGCTGAAATTGTAGTCTTTTCTAAATCCATATTATGATTTATAGCTAGTTTTTTGCATGTATCAACTACTCTTAAAGTATGCAGATATCTATCCTTTGATATATTTATAAGGAGATCCTTTTTTATTTTTTCTATCAATAGGTTCACATCCTATTTATATAAATTGTTTTCTAATATATATTTATTTACATCTTCTTTTACTAAATATTTAATTGATTTATTTTCTTTTATCATATTTCTTATCTTAGTAGAAGAAATATCTATAATAGGGCTTTGTAAATGCTTTATTTTTACATTATGCTTGATATTTAATCTTTTTATCTCTCTTAAAAGATCTTTACTATTCTTTACAAGTCTATCAGCTACTATAAAGTTTGTTTCTTTTAAAAGCTTATCATATTTTTCCCAAGTCTCAATTTGAAGTAAAGAATCTGCACCTATTATCATAAATAAATCATCGTCTTTATACTCTTCTTTAAGTTTCATCATAGTATCAATAGTATAGCTTATATGTTCACTTTCTAGTTCCATGCTAGATAAAGAAAAGTATGGATTGTCTTCTATAGAAAGTTTTGTCATTGTTTTTCTATGAAAACCATCTACTACTGTACTATAATCTTTATGAGGAGGCTTACCAGTAGGAATAAATATTATTTTATCTAATAAAGCTTCCTCTCTTATAAATTCACTTAGGATTAAATGTCCTAAGTGAATTGGATTAAAAGTTCCTCCCATTATCCCTATTTTCATATCTATTCTCCAAAGTTTTTATTTAGGTAAATTTATTTCCTTATTTTCCTCAGACTCCCTATAAATAACTACTTTATTACCTATATTTTGTACAAATTCAGCATCTAATGCTTCAGTAAGTTCCTTAGATACATCCTCTGTCTCCATCATACTATTATTTAATATATTTATCTTTACTAGCTCTCTATTTTCAAGCGCTTCATCAATTTGTTTGATGAAATTTTCACTTATTCCATGTTTTCCTAATTGAAATAGTGGATCTAAGTTATGAGCCAACGATCTCAAATAACTTCTTTGTTTTCCTGTTAACATACTTTACCTCCTTTTTTACTCTGCAATTTTAGTGGAAGAATTCAAACTCATATCCTGCAATGAAAACTGCTTCTCCTTCTTGTATTCCAAGCTCCTCAAGTCTTTCAATTATACCCATCTTCCTTAAGCTTTCTTGGAAATGTCTTAGAGAATCTACATCATCAAAATATACACCCTCTAAAAGCTTTTCTATGCTGTCTCCTTCTACTATATATTTATTGTTTTCTTTTGTAACTATTAATTCATCCTCTTCAACTACTTCTTCATACATTTCTTCATCAAAGCTATCATAATCTATTTCAGTATTAGAAAGTACATCCCATATAGCATACTTTAACTCTTTTACCCCTTGACTAGTAGCTGCTGAAATAGAATAAATTTTTTGATCTTTAAACTCTTCCTTAAGTTTCTGAAGTCCTTCCTCTGCACCTGGTATATCCATCTTATTTCCCACTATAATTTGCGGTTTATCCTTTAACTTAGGATTGTATTCAACAAGTTCTTCCATTATGGTGTAAAAGTCTTCCACAGGATCTCTTCCTTCCATACCTGATACATCTAATATATGGACCAATACCCTAGTTCTTTCAACATGTCTTAAAAACTCATGTCCAAGTCCTACTCCTGCAGATGCTCCTTCAATCAATCCTGGTATATCTGCTATAACAAAACTTTTCTCATCATCAACTCTGACTACTCCTAAATTAGGTTGTAAAGTTGTAAAATGATAGTTTGCAATCTTAGGTTTTGCAGCCGATACCATAGATAAAAATGTAGATTTACCTACATTAGGAAATCCTATAAGACCTACATCAGCAAGTAGTTTTAACTCAAGTATTACATTTCTTTCTTGTCCCTTTGTTCCAGGTTCTGCAAATCCTGGAGCTTGTCTTGTAGAAGTAGCAAATTTAGCGTTTCCTCTACCGCCTTTTCCACCTTTTGCAATAATAAACTCTTGGTCCTTTTCTTTTAAATCTACTATAACTGTTCCAGTTGGCTCATCTTTAACTATTGTTCCAACTGGAACTTTGATAAATATGTCTTCTCCGCCTTTACCAAATTGTTTTTTAGTTCTACCATCTTCACCGTTTTCACCAGAATAATGCCTCTTGTATCTAAAATCCATAAGAGTTCTTATTCCTTCATCAGCCTTTAAAACGATAGAGCCACCGTCGCCACCGTCGCCACCGTAAGGTCCTCCAGAAGGCTCAAATTTCTCTCTTCTCCATGCTACTATACCATTTCCACCTTTACCGCCTTTTATATGGATTTTCGCTTTATCTATAAACATTTTATCACCCTTAATTAGATACTTATATTTTATTATTTGTTTAGTCTTTAAATAGTATCTGTATATTGTTTCAACTTTATTATCTTTCTTATATATATTTAAAAAAATAAGCTTACCTTAAGGTAAGCTTATTTTACGCTAACTCTTCTGCAGGATATACACTAACCTTTTTTCTATCTCTGCCTAATCGTTCAAATTTAACTACTCCATCTGTAGTAGCAAATAAAGTATCGTCCTTTCCTTTACCTACATTAGTGCCAGGATGGACTCTAGTTCCTCTTTGTCTCATTATGATGTTTCCTGATAAAACGAATTGTCCGTCTCCTCTTTTAACACCTAATCTTTTAGCTCTACTGTCTCTACCATTTCTTGAACTACCTACTCCCTTTTTAGAAGCAAATAATTGTAAATTTAATTTTATCATCTGTCGCACCTCCTGTACTCTATTTTTAAGTTTCCAGGATAAGTATCCTGAATCGATTCTATTCCTCGTTTAAAAGTTTGTAAAAGTATTTGAGCTCCTTTTACCTTTTCTTTATTTTTAATATTTTTTAATTTTACATTTAAGTATCCAGTATTTTCATCTATTTTATAAAAAATTTCTTCTTTTTCAAGTTGTAAAACTTCTACAAGACCCATAAGTGTTGTCTGGGACAGTACAGAAATTGCCGCACATACTATGTCTTCTCCGTGTGGAGCAAAGTTTGCATGGCCTTTTATATCATATTGTGTGATGTTTTCAAAAGGATCACTAAATAGTTTAATTTTAATCATAATTAGCCAACAATCTTTCCAACTTTTACTTTAGTAAATGGTTGACGATGTCCTTGCTTTTTCTTGTAGTTTTTCTTAGCTTTATACTTGAAAACTACTATTTTTTTAGCTTTTCCTTGTTCTACAACACTAGCTTCTACTTTTGCATTTTCAACATATGGTTTACCAGCAACTAAATCACCATCTTTAGACATAAGAAGAACTTTATCAAAGTTTACAGTATCTCCTTCAACAGCGTCTAATTTTTCTACAAAAAGAACATCTCCTTCTTGTACTCTATATTGCTTTCCACCTGTTTCTATAACAGCATACATTATGACGGCACCTCCTCTAACCAAGTCTCGCCAATGTTAGGTGATGTTTCACTTAAACCCACACTGAGCGGCTTCATACCCTAATATATTATCAAATACAAATCTATTTGTCAACAAATTCTTTTTTTACTAGTCCAGAGCTCTGATCAACATATGATAATGTCCTATTATAACATTTATGATTATGTCCTAATT
>NZ_JBQDAA010000193.1:0-4334 GCF_052089545.1 Tissierella sp.
AAAGCTATCAACAAATTCTTCTAAGGACTCATTTAAATCAATATAAAATGTGGGCTCGTTTTCTACCTTTATAGCAAGAGCTAATATATTATCTTCTATATAATTAGAATCTTCTATAAGAAATTTAAATGAAAACTTCTTATTTTCTTTTATTAAATCTACTAAATCATCAAAGTCATTACTTACAATATCTTGATGTTCTATATGGAAATCTATTTCTTCTTCTACTTCCCTATACTCCTCTGGTATCTTATCTAAGAGTCTTTTAAACTCAAACTCTTCATACATCTTTAAAAGCTCTTCGAAGTCTGGATCTTTAGTTTTTAAATCCTCTATACTTGCCTCTAAATTTACATTCGTTATGATCTGACCAAGTCGTCTACTCATATATGCTATGGCTTCATTTTCTATTAAGTTTTCTTTTAGTTTTTTTCCACTTACTTTATCTATATTCTCATATACGCCTTCGATATTCTTAAATTCTTTTACAAGTTTTAAACCAGTCTTTTCACCAACTCCTGGAACACCTGGAATATTGTCCGATTTATCTCCCATAAGACCTTTAAGATCTACAAGCTCCTCAGGGCTTATACCATAAACTTCTTTTATTTTTTCTCTATCAAACATTTCCATATTTGTTATGCCTTTTCTAGTTATAAGAACCTTTGTCTTATCAGTTGCAAGTTGTAAATAGTCCTTATCACCTGTAACAAGTATAGTCTCAAAGTTTTCCTTCTCACCTATCTTTGCAAGAGTTCCAGCTATATCATCAGCCTCATATTCGTCCATCTCTAAAACTACAACCTTCATAGCTTTTAAAACTTCTCTAATCATCGGAAACTGCTGAGCTAGTTCTGTAGGACTTTTATCTCTTGTTCCTTTATATTCTTTATATTCTTTATGTCTAAAGGTTGGCCCTTTTTTATCAAATGCAACACAAATATAAGCTGGGTCATACTCTTCTTTTATCTTATAAAACATAGTTAAAAATCCGTAAACTCCATTTGTATAAACCCCTTCTTTTGTAGTCAAAAGAGGTAGTGCATAAAAAGCCCTATGAAGTAGGGAACTTCCATCTATTACCATCAATTTTTTATTATCCATCATTCCACTCCTAATCTTTAATCGTATCTTTAAGTATATCTTAAAATAGACTCTAGGTAAACTATCCAAGTAAAATTAGCTATAAAAGTTAGAAGACTTTTGTAGCTAGTAAAATATTTACTTATTTTAAATATGGTTTTATTTATTTATCCATATATAGTATACTGTTAAAATAACAAGATAAAACAAGCGGGGGTACATATGAAAAAAATTATATTTATATTAACATTAATTCTAACCTTTTCTTCTTTATCAGTATATGGAGAGGAAATAGTTGAAGAAGATCAATACTTAACAGAAAAAGCAGTAATAGTAGAAGCAGGACCAATAGAAGATAACAATATTGATTCTTTTGATGGAGGAACTCAATTTGTAACAGCAAAAGTTCTAAGCGGAAAATATAAAGATGAGCTCTTTGAAATACAAAACGATCTATCCAACAATGAAGTATACGATATAGTAGTAGAAAAGGGCGATAAAGTAGTAGTTATGATAGAAGAATATGAGGACAATACTGCTGCCGCCTTTATATCTGACTACTATAGAGTTAATTATACGCTTTATCTAGCAATTATATTTGCTGTATTGCTTCTTGTAATAGGTAGATTAAAAGGCTTAAAAGCTATTATATCTTTAGCCTTAACTATGGCATCTATCCTATATATACTACTGCCAGCCATACTTAAAGGAGCAAACCCTATACCTATATCTATTATGATTTCTATAGGCGTTACTATAATCACCATATTTCTTATAGGAGGAATAAACAAAAAATCTATATCTACCATAATAGGTACAATATCAGGTGTTGTAATAGCAGGCCTTATATCCTACTACATAGGAACTAAAATCAAACTAACTGGTCTTCACGCTGAAGAAGCCGGTATGCTTATGCATATACCACAAGGTATTAGCTTTAGTTTTAAAAACCTTCTGTTTTCTGGAATAATATTAGGAGCTCTAGGAGCTATAATGGATGTTGGAATGTCAGTTTCTTCTTCTATTGATGAAATCCATAAAGCCAACAATAATTTGAGTCAAAAAGAACTATTCAAATCTGGTATGAATGTAGGAAAAGATATTATGGGAACCATGACAAATACATTGATCCTAGCCTATGCAGGTAGTTCTATTCCAGTCCTACTACTTTTTATGGCATATGAAACATCTATAACAAAGATACTAAATTTAGATATTATAGCTACAGAAATAATAAGGTCTCTTTCAGGAAGTATAGGGCTTATCCTTACCATTCCTATAACAGCTTTAGTTGCAAGCTTTCTAATTAAGAAAAATAAAAAAGAATCTAGTGAAAATTAATTTTCACTAGATTCTTTTTTATTTAAACTATCGTCTTATATACTTTCTTTTAAGCTTATTAATATTAGCAATTCGTTCTTCTGCTATTTTATTAGCCACTTCAGTAGTTTGGATATCTTCTTTTTTACTAATTTCTAAAATTTTATATGTTAAATCATATATTTTTTCAGTTTTACTCATTACCCTGTCAACATTAACATTTCCTGCATCCAATGTGTCCGCCGCAGATATAAGTCCGCCAGAATTTATAAGAAAATCAGGTGCATAGATTATACCTTTATCATGTAAAAGATCTCCAGATTTTGAATCAGCTAATTGATTATTTGCAGAACCTGCTATAATCTCACACTTAAATTTTTCAATAGTTTCTTCATTAATTACACCGCCTAAGGCGCAAGGTGCGAAGATATGACATTCTTGGTCGTATATCTTGTCTGCGTCTACTACTTTAACATTAGGATATTTAGAAAGAATCTCTTTAGTGCTTTCTTCACTCCTACTGCTTACAATTACTTTTGCTCCTTCTTCTACCAAATACTCTGTAAGAATACTTCCTACCTTACTAAATCCTTGAATTGCTACTGTTTTGTCTTTTAATGAATTGTTTTCATATTTAAATTTAGCAGCAGCTTTCATGGCCATATAAATTCCATAGGCTGTTGGTCTTGAAGGATCCCCATATCCCCCATGTTCTTCAGTAAGACTTACAACATAATCCGTTTCATTTGAAATTTCAACCATATCATCACTATTTGTTCCAACATCCGGGCCAACATAATATCTTCCATTTAATGTTTGAATGAATTTTCCAATATCCCTTAATAGTATCTCATTTTTATCCTTTTTAGCATCTCCAATAACTACAGTCTTGGCTCCACCATGGTTTTCTCCTGCCACTGCACACTTATATGTCATGCCTTCGGCTAGACGAAGAACATCTTTAAGAGCTTCATCTGTACTTTTATAGTCTAAAATTCTACATCCACCTATGGCTGGTCCTAGTGTAGTATCATTTATAGCAATTATAGATTTTAACCCTGTTTCTTTGTTGTAGTTAAATACAATTTGTTCTGTACCATTCTTTCCCATTTCCTCAAATATATCTATACTCATACACTGCCTCCTCTATAGTTTCTTTTAAATTTTCCATATTAAATCTAGTTATAGTATTTAACATTTATTAATTTAATTTCTATAGTCTATATTATATTTTAATATTCCCATAATTTCAATAATATTATATGATAAAAGAAAGTTTAAATTATTTCATAAATCTATAATTTAGAAATAATATTTTCTAAATCCTCATAAATTCCTTCACTTCTTGTATCAAATTTAAACTGTATATGATCGTCATTCAAATATACTCTTCCATCAGAAACAATCTTAATCTCCGATTGTTTGCCATCAGACTTAAAATAAATAGTAATATAACTTAAATCATCATAAGGAGATGATGTCTTACCAGCTGGTAAATAAAATTTTTCTTCTATTATATCTTCTATCTTTTTATATGTATCAGAGGAATACGAAATATCATAGTTATATATTTCACCTTCATTTACAAAAGTTACTTTTAGTGGCTCATTTTTATCGAACCCTATATATGTCCTTGTAAAATAAAGCACTATAAAGATAGCTGCTAAAGCTACTACTCCTACTATCATACCTTGTTTTTTTCTTTCATCCAACATATCGCCCCCCATTATTAACCTGAAACATAAATATTTTTTGTTTTTCTTTCTAACCATTTTTATTCAACCTCAGAGACAACTAATACAAATACTATTATTCCTATTTTTCTATTGTCTCTTAAATCAAATTTATACACTGTTCTTATAATTGTATAGTAAAATAATGGAATGGCAACCCTTTTTTAGACAATAATCTACTTAACACAGATTTAGTTT
>NZ_JBQDAA010000194.1:0-4315 GCF_052089545.1 Tissierella sp.
TGTTTGGGAACATGCTTACTATCTAAAGTATCAAAATAAAAGACCAGATTATGTTAAAGCTTGGTGGAATGTTATAAATTGGAGTGAAGTAGAAAAAAGATACAATCATTCAAAATAGATAAAAAATTCTAAGGCTGTCACAGCCTTAGAATTTTTTTGTGATTAAAGAATAAAAAATGGGTATAAGAATTATGTGTTCTATAAAATAAAGTATTGAAAAGAGGTATACATATGAAGGTTGAAAATGTAATAAATGAAACAGGACAAAAATACTCTCCGTACATGGGAGGGCTTGTAAATCATTTGCCAATGGCACAATGGGCAGTGTATAAACTATCAGGAGAAGAAGATAAAAAAGTAGATAATTTCACAAAGAAATATCTACAAAATGCACGTATAGATAAGGTAAAAGAAGAATATAAAAAGGCTAATTCTTTAGAAGAAGCCTTGGGAAATAGAAGCTTATATGAGGGAACACTAGATTTATTAAAAGAAAAGGCTCAAACAGAAGATATAAAAGAGCTTACCAAAAAGATCCTAAATAAATACAAATTTGGAATGAGTTCAGGACTTTTTCATACTCTTATAAGGGTTGCCTATGGAGTAGAAGGATATAATGAAAAAGAAAAACTTAAAGAAGAACTTATACGAGGATTAGCTTATTATATAACAGCTTATAGAGAGTCGAAGCTATTTAAAAGAGAGATTGTGGGAGATGATATATTTAAAGAAATAAAAAGTTTATCAAGTGATGTAGAAATAAGAGAAATATTAAATAATAATAATACATTAGGCCAAAGAATAAAAGGATTATATAATAGTAAAATATATCTAGAAAAGGGTTTTATTATAAAAGGGGATGCAGATGAAAAGATAAAATCACTCTTATCTTTACTTGTTCCTTTATATTATAAAAAAGGCAATATAGTAATTTTGCACTGTATAACAAGTATACATGCTATGATTATTTTAAAAGACTACTATGAAAACTATAAAGAAGCAATAGATATACTTACAACCTCTATACTTACACATTTAATAGCTACAGAGATTTATAAATATCCTAAAAAGGTACATTCAGAAACTGGTTTTTCATGGAATTGCTTAAAAGAAAAGGCTATAAAATCTAAGGATGTTCATGATATAAAACTTACCTACTCAGCTTCTGTACTAGATAAAATATATGAGATAGATGAACTTAAAGATATAAGTATTAAAAGAATAAGACATTCATAAAAAAATAAATAATAAATAAAAAACTACTTTTTATAAAATTGATATGCTTCCCTTGTAGTGTACAGATTAAATAACAAATCTGATACCAAGGGAAGTATTTTTATTTTACTCGGTCTTATAAATAATATAAGTAATTTGAAATTTCTATACCATTATATATCATAAAATTGATAAATTAGTATGTTTTACGTAAAAATGTAAAGAATATTATAAAGATATATTAATAAATGGAGGGAAAAAAATGAATAATAATTTAAATATATTTAAAGATCTGCCAAGTTCTTATTGGATAGAGTCTACTAAAAAGACAAATTATCATACTTTAGATAAAGACATAAATGTCGATATTGCTATAGTTGGTGGAGGTATGGCAGGAATATTATGTGGATATCAATTACAAGAAGAAGGTTATAATATAGCAATACTTGAAGCTGGAAACATTGTAGAATCAACAACAGCCCGTACAACTGCAAAGTTAACTTCTCAGCATGGTTTAATATATGATAAAATTAAAAATACAATGGGAGATGCACTGGCTAAACAATATGCAGAGGCAAATGAAACTGCCATCCACGAAATAAAAAGAATTGCTGATGAAAATAATATTGATTGTGATTACTCTACACAGCAGTCTTATATATACACAAAGGAAGAAAAATATAAAAAGAAAATTGAAGATGAAGTAAATGTTGTAAATTCCTTAGGGATTAAAGCTAAATTGATTGATAAAATACCATTTCCTATAAAAATCAAATCCGCTATGGTTTTTGAAAACCAAGCACAATTTCATCCTAGAAAGTTTTTATTAGCTTTGGCTGAAAAACTTGTAAACAAAGGAGTTAGTATATATGAAAATACAAGAGCCATCCAGTTAAACACAGAAAATGATAAGTATATTATAAATACTTCACAGGATAAAAAAGTTACTGCTGACAAGGTAATTATTGCTTCCCATTACCCCTTTTATAATAAGAAAGGCTTATATTTTTCTAGAATTTATGTACAAAGATCTTATGTTTTAGCTATTAAAACTAAGGAAAAATTTCCAGGTGGAATGTATATAAATGCTGAAGATCCACCTAGATCTCTTAGAGCTCAGCCTACTAAGGACGGGGAACTAATACTAGTTGTTGGTGAAAATCATAAAACTGGACAAAGTGAGGATACAAATAAACATTATGAAGCTTTATTTGATTTTGCTAAGGATATATTTACTGTTGAAGATGTTCCATATAGATGGTCTACTGAAGATTGTATGACTTTAGATGGTGTTCCCTATGTAGGTAAGTTTAACCCAGATACTCCTAATATTTATATAGCTACTGGTTTTGGCAAATGGGGTATGACTAATAGTATGGTTTCTTCTATGATTTTAAGAGATTTAATAGTAGGTAAGGAAAGTCCATGGCAAGATGTATATGATCCATCTCGGAAGACCATTGCGGCTTCCATTAAAAAGTTTGCAGCAGAAAATATAAATGTTGGAGGCCAATTAATAAGTGGGAAACTTTCAAAACCATCTAAAGATACAGATGTAAAACAGGGTCAAGCAAAAATGTTAGAAATTGATGGAGAAAGGACTGGAGCATTTAGGGACGATGACGGGAAACTACATTTAGTAAATACAACTTGTACTCATGCAGGATGCGAGTTAAACTGGAATTCTGCTGAAAGGTCTTGGGACTGCCCTTGTCATGCTTCTAGATTCACATATAAAGGTGATATTTTGAAAGGACCTGCTACAAAACCTTTAAGTTTTGATAGAAATGTTAATATATTAAAGAAACTATTTACAAAAGATTTTTAAACCATACGATAGTGATATAAAGGGATAGAACTCCTTATTATTATAAAATATAATGATGATAATTTATTAAGTTTTTCTATGCAAATATAAACCTTTAAATGTACTTTTTTTAAAGTTAAAATTATGATATTATAGTTATAGTTTTTAAAAAAAGGGGGACTTATATGTGGTTTATATTTGCATTAATTGCTTTATTATCTTGGGGAACAGCAGATTTATTTTATAAAATGGGTACTGATCCTAAAGATAAATTAAGTCATTATAAAATCGTTATAATGGTAGGGCTTGTAATGGGGACTCATGCATTTTTATACATATTATATAATTTATCTAATGGTATAATTTATAATCCTGTAAATATAATAAAATATTTACCGGTATCTTCTATGTATATCTTATCTATGACTATAGGATATATCGGACTTAGGTATCTAGAGCTTTCAATAGTATCTCCTCTTAGCAACTCATCAGGAGCTGTTGCTGCAGTTTTGACATTTATATTTTTAGGACAAACTATGGGTAAATTACAATTCTTTGCAGTTACAATAATTACTATTGGAATTATACTTCTGGGTAAACTAGAAAAGAAAGATGAAAAAAAAGAAAAGGATAAGGTGGAAAAGAAACACATTATAAGCTTTACAGCTATTATGATACCAGTTCTATATGCTATTATAGATGGAATAGGAACATTCTTAGATGGGTTTTATTTAGATAAAATATTGTCGGAAGCTGAGGCAAATATTTCATATGGACTTACCTTTCTAATAGTAGGTATTTTATCATTTATTTATGTAAAATATATTAAAAAAGAAAAACTTACCTTTAGTGGAGAAAAGATAAAACTTACAGCGGCTGGCTTTGAGACTTTTGGACAATTCTTTTATATTTTTGCTATGGCTGAAAATTCAATAGTCACAGCGCCTCTAATTGCTTCGTATAGCATAGTATCTATAATACTTTCTAGAATATTTTTAAAAGAAAAGTTAACAAGGAATCAATATATGGTAATAGGAATTATTATGTTAGGAATATTTATTCTTGGTATAGAATAAATAGGGAGTATTGTGAAGTATTCCTTTACGGGTATATTTACTAATATATTGATATTTAATGAAAATAAAACAATTAAGAGGTATGGATATCCATACCTCTTAATTGTTAAAATGTGATAGAATGATTTAAAATAATAAAATACAGAGGTGTTCTATGAAGGTTAAAAAAATTGGTATGTGAACTATAAAAACAGTTAGTGCGGTAACTTTAACAGTG
>NZ_JBQDAA010000195.1:0-4263 GCF_052089545.1 Tissierella sp.
AATCCTTGAATTTGTTGTGGGTTCATATTTTCCCCTCCTTTTTAATATTATTATACAATAAAAACCTTAAAAAAGATAAAGTTTTTAATTATATCCATATTTTTTATAAAATTCATCCTTATATTCCATAAGTCTGTCTTCTTTTATAGCAGTTCTAATATTTTCCATAAGCTTTATTAAAAAATGCAAGTTATGAATTGTAGCAAGTCTAGCACCTAGAATTTCATCAACATTAAATAAATGTCTGATATATGCCCTTGAATAATTTTTACAAGTATAGCATTCACATTCTGGATCTAATTTTGAAAAATCTTTAGAGTATTTTGCATTTCTTATAACAAGTCTACCATGGTTTGTCATAACAGTACCATTTCTGGCTATTCTAGTAGGCATTACACAATCTGCCATATCTATCCCTCTAATTACTGATTCAAATAAATAATCAGGTGTTCCTACTCCCATATTATATCTAGGTTTGTTTTTTGGAAGTAATGGGGTTGTAAAATCTAATATTTCACACATCATCTCTTTAGGTTCTCCTACACTTAAACCACCAATTGCATACCCAGGAAATTCCATAGCTACCAAGTCTTTAACACTTTGTTCTCTTAAATCTTTATACATTCCACCTTGAACTATCCCAAACAATCCTTGATTTTCTATATTAGTGTGAGCATCTTTACACCTCTGAGCCCATCTACTAGTTCTTTCCATAGATGCTTTAGTGTATTCGTAAGTACTAGGATAAGGCGTACACTCATCAAAGCACATCATTATATCCGATCCCAATGCATTTTGAATTTCAATAGATCTTTCAGGACTTATAAAATGTTTTGAACCATCTATATGAGATCTAAAATTAACACCTTCTTCTTTGATTTTCCTTAGATCTCCCAGACTAAATACTTGAAATCCCCCACTATCCGTTAAGATAGGTCCATCCCAGTTCATAAACTTATGAAGTCCCCCAGCATTTTTTATAAGTTCATGTCCAGGTTTTAGATACAAATGATAAGTATTAGATAGTATTACTTGCGCTCCCAAATCTTTTACTTCTTCCGGAGTCATTGTTTTTACAGTAGCCCTTGTACCCACCGGCATAAATATTGGTGTTTCTATTTCCCCATGTGGTGTAGTTATTTTCCCTAATCTTGCCTTTGAATCTTTTGCTTCCTTTATTAAATCAAATTTAATAGCCATATTTAAACATCACCTCCTATTATTTAATTATCATAGCATCTCCAAAACTAAAAAATCTATATCTCTCATCTATAGCTACCTTATAAGTTCTAAGAATTAAATCTTTAGATGTAAATGCACTTATAAGCATCAATAAAGTAGACTCTGGAAGATGAAAATTAGTTATAATATTATCTACTAATTTAAATTTATATCCTGGATATATAAATATATCTGTCCAACCAGAGCCACTTTTAACAAATCCATCTTCATCAGATAAGGTTTCAAGAGTTCTAACTGAAGTTGTTCCAACAGCTATTATTTTTTTCCCATTTTCCTTTGTTCTATTGATAAAATTTGCCGTTTCTTCAGATACAGTATAAAATTCTGAATGCATATGGTGATCTAATATATCATCTACTTTAACAGGCCGAAATGTTCCAAGCCCCACGTGAAGTGTTATAAAACCAATATTAATTTCTTTTTCTTCTATTTTCTTTAAAAGTTCATCAGTAAAGTGAAGTCCAGCTGTAGGAGCTGCAGCTGATCCTAAATGTTTAGAATAAACCGTTTGATATCTCTCCTTATCTGAAAGTTTTTCCTTTATATATGGTGGAAGTGGCATTTCACCTAACCTATCTAATACCTCTTCAAATATTCCTTCATAGCTAAATTTGAGTTTTCTTATTCCTTCACTGTCTATACCTACAACTTCTGCCTTCAAAAGTCCATTACCAAATTCAACTAGTGAACCTATTTTAGCTTTTTTACCTGGTTTTACTAATGATTCCCATGTATCTTTTTCATCTCTTTTAAGAAGTAAAAATTCTATCTTTTCATCTTTTCCTACTCTATTTCCAAATAATCTTGCTGGAAGTACTCTGGTATCATTTAATATCAGAGTATCCCCCTTATTTAAATAATCTATTATATCTTTAAAATATTTATGTTCTATTTTTTCAGATTTTTTATCTAAAACTAACAACTTTGATTTAGTTCTATCTTTAAGTGGTACTTGAGCTATTAATTCTTCTGGTAAATTATAAAAAAAGTCTTTTGTCTGCATAATTCCATCCTTTTACTTTAATTTTATTCTTCAATATAAGGGATATTAAAATGATCATATGATTTTTTAGTTGCAACTCTTCCCCTAGGAGTCCTATTTATAAATCCAATTTGAAGTAAATAGGGTTCATAAACATCCTCTATTGTTGCTCGTTCCTCTCCAGTAGCAGCAGATAATGTATCAACACCAACTGGTCGTCCTCTAAAGTTTTCTATCAGAGTTAAAAGTATTTTTCTATCTACCGCATCAAGACCTAGTTCATCTACCTCTAATATCTTGAGTCCCTTTTTAGCTACATCAAGTGTTATGACACCATTTTCCATAACCTCTGCATAATCTCTTACTCTCTTTAATAATCTATTTGCAATTCTAGGTGTACCACGTGATCTTTTAGCTATTTCTATAGCACCTTCTTCTTCTATTTTTATATTTAAAATAGAAGAAGATCTAATTACAATTTCTTTTAAATCATCAGTTTTATATAGTTCTAAATTTAAAAGCACTCCAAATCTATCTCTTAAAGGAGATGTTAAAAGTCCTGCCTTAGTTGTTGCTCCGATCAATGTAAATCTAGATAAATCTAATCTTACGTTTCTTGCAGAAGGACCTTTTCCTATTATAAGATCTAGTGCAAAATCTTCCATTGCAGGATAAAGTATTTCTTCTACAGTTCTATTTATTCTATGTATTTCATCTATAAATAAAACATCATCATGCGCCAAATTTGTAAGTATACTAGCTAAGTCTCCAGGCCTTTCTATGGCTGGTCCAGAAGTTACTTTGATGTTTACACCCATTTCATTTGCTATAATGTTTGCAAGAGTTGTTTTACCAAGACCTGGTGGTCCATGTAAAAGTACATGATCTAAAGATTCTTCTCTTCCTTTTGCTGCTTTTATAAATATATTTAACTTTTCTTTAGCTTTATGTTGTCCTATATATTCATTTATCCATTTAGGTCTTAAAGATAATTCTGACTCAGTATCGTCATTTGTTAATCCTCCAGACACAATCCTATTTTGTCCATCTTCCATAAATAATTACTCCTTTAGTTTTTGGAAAGTTTTATTAAAGCATTTCTAATAATATCCTCTACATTCATACTATCTATATTCAAGTTTTTTATACTTTTTTCTACTTCATATCTTGAGTACCCCAAAGATATAAGTGCTTCTACAGACTCATTATATCCACTTCCTACTTCATTTAAGTTTTCTATTTCTAAATCTATGTTTACATCTATTTTATCTTTAAGTTCTAATATTATCCTCTCAGCTGTTTTTTTACCTATCCCTGGAGCTTTACATAAGGTCGGTATATCTTTATTCATAATTGCGATTTTAATTTGATTTGGAGTTAAAGCAGACAAGACACCTATACCAATCTTAGGCCCTATTTTAGAAACTCTTAAAAGGAGTTTAAACATATTCATTTCCTCTATAGTCACAAATCCAAATAAAAAAAGACCATCATCTCTTACATTTAATTGAGTATATATCATTTGATCTTTTTTTCCTATTTCTAATTGTTTTAACGAGTTTGATGAACAAAATATTTTATATCCCATATTATTATTTTGAATTATTGTAAAATCTTCATCTATATCTACTATATCTCCTATTATAAATTCTATCATATAAGTATTTTCTCTCCTATTTCATCCTAAAATTCTCTTTAAATTTTATTGAACTTGCATGGCAAATAGCCACAGCCAATGCATCAGCAACATCGTCCGGTTTAGGTGTCTTTTTTAAATTTAAAAGCATCTTTACCATCTCTTGAACTTGGTGTTTTTCAGCTCTACCATAGCCTACTGTAGCTTGTTTAATTTGAAGAGGTGTATACTCATATATATCTAAGCCTCTATTTGCAGCAGCTAATATTTCAACTCCCCTAGCCTGTCCAACCTTTATAGCTGTTTTAACATTTTTATTAAAAAATAGTTCTTCTATCGCTAAATCATCTGGTTTATATTCATCAATTATACTCAACAATTCTTTATATATTATCTTTACCCT
>NZ_JBQDAA010000196.1:0-4252 GCF_052089545.1 Tissierella sp.
TTATAAGACATAAAGAAAATATAAGAAGGTTAATTCATGGAAATGAAAATAAAATAAAAATCGGGAAGTGAGTATATGGATGATAAGATATGTATTTTAGGAGGAGGAAGCTGGGGAACTTCACTTAGTATTCTACTTGCTAAAAAAGGGAAAAATGTTGATTTATGGGTTAGAAACGAAAAACAGTTTCATGATATGTTTAATAATAGAATAAATAACAAATATCTTCCAGAAGTTTTCCTACCTGAAAATTTAAATATAGTAAATGATTTAGAAAAAGCAGTAGAAGGAAAGGATATAATAGTATTAGCTATTTCAACTCATGGAGTAAGAAATGTATTAAAATCTATAAAAAAATATGTAAATAAAAAACAAGTAATTGTAAATGTGGCAAAGGGAATAGAAAATGAAACTCTTTTTAGAATCTCAGAAATAGTAAATGAAATTTTGCCAAGTAATAAATTTGTATGCCTTTCTGGTCCATCACATGCTGAAGAGGTTGCAAGGGGTATACCTACTACTGTTGTTTCATCTTCAGAAGATATAATCACTGCAGAATATATACAAGATGTATTTATGACTCCAAATTTTAGGGTTTATACAAATAAAGATTTAATAGGTGTAGAATTAGGCGGTGCTTTAAAAAATATAATTGCATTGGGAGCAGGTATATCTGATGGTTTAGGATATGGAGACAATACTAAAGCTGCACTGATGACTAGAGGAATCTCAGAGATGGCAAGACTCGGAAAATCCATGGAAGCGGACTTAAGCACCTTTTGGGGACTTGCAGGTATAGGAGATTTAATAGTAACATGTACTAGTATGCATAGTAGAAATCGTAGAGCTGGTATCCTAATTGGTAAAGGAAATACTACAAAAGAAGCTGAAGATGAAATAGGTATGGTTGTAGAAGGAGTCAAAACCACTAAATCTGCATATATGTTATCAAAAAAATATAATGTAGACTTGCCTATAACAAATGAATTATATAGAGTTATATATATAAATAGTAATGTAAAAGAATCGGTATCGAATTTAATGGAAAGAGATAAAAAACATGAAATGGAAAATATAACAATTTAAAACAAGCTAATAAAAAGAATCTGTTAAATTTAACAGATTCTTTTTATTAGCTTGTAATAATTTAAAGATATATACGTATACATATTATATAATGTTAAGTATTTGTTAAAAATACAAGGGGGGAAAATATATGAATAATTTTGATATATACCAAGACATATCCCAAAGAACTAATGGGGATATTTATGCAGGCATAGTAGGGCCTGTAAGAACAGGTAAATCAACATTTATAAAAAGGTTTATGGAGTTATTAGTATTACCTAATATTGAAGATTATCATAGCAAGGAAAGGACAAAAGATGAATTACCGCTTAGTGGGGCAGGAAAAACTATAATGACAACAGAGCCTAAATTTATACCTAATGAGGCTGTTGAACTCACAATCAAAGACAATGTAAAATTTAAAGTTAGAATGGTGGATTGTGTAGGATATCTAGTGAAAGATGCTCTAGGACATGAGGAAGATTCATCTCCAAGAATGGTAACTACTCCTTGGTTTGAAAATGAAATACCCTTTCAAGAAGCCGCAGAAATTGGAACAAGAAAAGTTATAAAGGATCACTCCACCATTGGCTTTGTTGTAACAACGGATGGTTCTATAACTGATATTGATAGATCTAATTATATACAGGCAGAAGAAAGAGTTATAAATGAATTAAAAGAATTAGAAAAACCATTTGTAATAATATTAAACTCTAAACATCCAAGTTTAGACACAACCATAGCATTAAAAGAAAGTTTGGAAGCAAAATATGGTGTTTCAGTAATAATAATGGATTGTTTAAATATGCAAGTAACTGATGTTGAAAGAATATTTGAAAGATTATTATTTGAGTTTCCGATAAAGGAAATAAACATAAGGGTTCCTGGATGGATTGAAGGACTTTCAAAAACTCATTGGATACGAAGCACTATTATGAACGCATTAAAACCAGCAATTAAAGATCTTCAAAAATTAAATCAAGTTGAGGAAGCATTCAATTCACTTAGAAGTTTAGAAATGGTTAAAGGATTATCTATAACTGAGATTAATTTAGGTGAAGGAATAATCCATACTAGTTTAACAACAGAAGAAAGCCTATTTTATGATATATTAAACGAAATAACTGGTTATAATATAGATGGAGACTATCAGATATTGAGTTTAGTAACAAATCTAGCCAATATAAAAAAGGAATATGATAAAATAGAAAAAGCATTAACTGAAGCAAAAGAAATAGGATACGGACTTGTAAGTCCTAGTCTTGAAGAATTAGAGTTAGCAGAGCCAGAAGTATATAGACAAGGAAATAGGTTTGGAGTTAAATTAAAAGCAAATGCACCATCATTACATGTCTTAAGAGCAGATATTACTACAGAAGTAGCACCTCTTATAGGTAGTGAAAAACAATCTGAAGAATTAGTGGAATACTTTTTATCAGAATTTGAAGAAGATCCTACAAAGATTTGGCAGTCAAATATATTTGGTAAATCATTATATGACCTTGTAAGTGAACAATTGGATGGTAAACTTACGACTATGCCAGAAAATGCTCGACAAAAGCTAAGACGTGCACTTGAAAAAATATTAAATGATGGAAGTGGAGGATTAATATTTATTATTATATAAAAAAATAAACCATTTGGTTTATTTTTTTATATAATATTTCATATCATAATAAATGTTATCATAAATGACAAAATAAAGATAAAATAAAAAACAATGTAAAAGGATTTAAAATAGCAACGTTATATGTTATAATAAAAGCCAAGTATGATAAATTAGGGGGAAAGAACTTGTTAGAATTTATATATATCTTTATATTATTACTTTTTTTTCTAAGTTTATTTGGATATATTTTAGTTATTTTAAAAGAAAAAGTTTATATGAAAAGAAATATAATTATTATTGAAAATAAATATTTAACTAAAGAAGATTTAAAAGAAATAGATATAAATGAATTTATATTACAAGGGAAAAAGGTAAAATCTGGAGATGAAATTAAAATAGTAACTTCACAAAAAGAAAAATTAAATGGTACATTAATTGGAGCAAATAAATGTAATAAATCAATTCATATTATTACATTTAAAAATAAAATTAAAAAGTTAAAAATAGATAATATACTAAAATTAAAAATAACAAGTAAATACGGTAAATTTCTTAATTATTAGAGGTGGACAAGATTGTCTTACGAACAAAGAAAAAAAAATAGACAAAGAAGAGAAAAAAGATATAAAATATTTATTATTAGCATTGGAATAATCTTATTTACAATTATACTTTTTTCTTTAATTAACATAAAAAGAAATACAATATTAGCAGTAGAAGATGTGTTTCTAAAAGAAATAGAGCTACAAAGTGTATTAATTAAAAGTGAGAAGGTTTTTACACTTGAAGATACTAAAGACATAGATACTTCAATATTAGAAGGTAAAAAGATCCCTGCTGGAATAAAAGTAGGTAATTCTACAGTTCTAAATGACTTAAATCTTTTAAGAAAAGAATTAAAAGAAGTAGAAAAAGCAATTTCTACCTTAACAAATACTAATAAAGATCAAGTTTTTAAAAATGATAAGAAAAAATTAAAAGAAAACTATAATCAAAGTATAGAAAAAATTCAAGAAGATATATATTCTAAGAACTATAAAAATATAAAAAAATATAAAGAAGAAATTATATTAATCGATAAAGATTTGGAGGATTTATTACCTCAAAACACTCTTTTAGGACAAAGTATTGATAATTTAAATGATAAAAAGAAAAATATTAAAGAAGAAATAAATCAAAAAGATAGTTCATATATAAGTGAATCTTCTGGTATAATATCTTATAGAATAGATGGTTATGAAAATATACTTAAACCTCAGGGTTTTGAAAATTACACTTATGACAAACTATCTATATCTAATAAGTCTAAAGAAGAAACAGTTGGAAGAAAAGAAAAAAATGATATTAAAGGATTTAAAATAATAGATAACTTTGAATGGTATTTAGCACTTAAAATTGATGATAGAAAAAACATACAAAAATATGAAATAGGTGATGAATTATTTATAAAATATCCCTTTAAAAATAGTTTCATGGAAATTAAGGGAGACATAATTTCTATAAATAACACTTCTAATAAATCAGTAATAATACTAAAATTTAATAAATATTTGCATGATTTATATAATGATAGAT
>NZ_JBQDAA010000197.1:0-4235 GCF_052089545.1 Tissierella sp.
ATATATAATGTAGATATATTAACAATTATCTAGAAAACTGTTAATATATTTAATAATATAGAGGATGAAAGGTGGAGGGGATGAAGATATTTAAAAATGTAAAAAAAGAATATATTATTTCTATAGCCATTTCACTTATGATTATACTTTTAGTATTTGTAAATATATATACAGCAAATTATAGAAAAGAAGAGTCTAAATATATGGCAGAAAAAGGCAGGATAGATCTTGGACAGTGGGATATTGATAAGGAAAAAATAGTGAGACTGGACGGACAATGGGAGTTTTATCCTGGCAAGCTATTAGATCCAAATTCAGACTTTAAAGATGAAGAAAAAACCTATATAAATGTTCCAGAAAATTGGATGGAATATTTAAACGAAGAAGCATTAGAAAATGGATCTGGTACATATCGACTTACTGTAAAAGTGCCAAAAGATATGGTTTATGCTATAAAATCTAGAACAATACGATTTGCAAATCGCATATTTTTTAATGGTGAACAAATTTCACAAGTAGGAACCCCCTCAACTGATGAAAGTGACTTTAAAACTGTAAGTAAATATAATTTAGGAGCAGAAAAAAGTATAAATAAAGAAATAGAACTAATAGTTCATGTAACAAGTTTCAACTATAGATCAGGAGGTATTCTTAAATCTTTAGAGATAGGCGATTTTGATACTATGGTAAAATCGAGCGATAAAAGCCTTGTATTAGATGCCCTAGTGGTAACGGTATGTATTACACTGAGCTTATATTTTCTTATTATCTATTTTCAACGCAATAAAAATAAATATTTATTGTATTTTTCTATACTTAATCTTTTAACAGGATTTTATTTGTCTACCATGAATGAACAGTTATTAAGTCTAATATATGACTACAAACCATTAGGTAGGACTGAAATACAAGGAAGCCTAATTATATTAACAGGTATTTTCTTTTTAAGGTTTGTACATGAATTTTTCAAAGAAATCAGCAATAAATATATAACAAATTTAATTACTATATATATGTCCTTAATTTTATTGTTTTCTATCATACTAGAGTTAGTAAAGATATCTTATAGTTTTGTATTTATGCAGGCTCTTGTTTTACTTGGAATGTCTATGGCCTATATTTATATATTTACTATTTTAGTAAAAGCAATGAATAAAAAAAGAGACCTAATAGAATATATTTTAGTAGTTGTTGTATCTGCGTCTTCTTATTGGATAATTTTATTTATAAAAACATTCTTTGAAATAAGTTTGGGGAATGTTCCGGTATTTTTAATTGTAACAACCATGTTTAGTATGGCAGCATTAATGACTCATCAACTACAGTTAGACCACAAGAGAGCAACTAGACTATCTGAAAGACTACTAAAAGATGATAAACTTAAAGATGAGTTTTTAATAAAATCTTCTCATGAGTTTAAAAGGCCCTTGCAAAACATAAAAAACCTAACAAGCTATTTGCTAGAAGGAAAAAAAGGTTTATTAAGCATTGACCAGCAGGAAAATTTGATTCACATAAAACAAGAGACTGATATATTAAGACGTATAACAGACGACTTACTTGATGCTTCTTCAATGGAGAATGAAGAGGTAAAACTTAGACTAACTCCTATTAATTCTTATGAGATTGTAGAAGAAATAATAAAAGAAATAGAAAACTTAATACCATATAACAAAGCTATTATTTTAAAAAATAATATAAAAAAAGACTTTCCTTTAATTGTTGGAGATCATGATAAATTTAGACAAATAGTATATGACTTGATAGACAATGCAATAAAATATACGGAAACTGGTTATATAACCATATCTGCTAGATCAGTTGATAATAAGGCAGAACTAAGGGTAAAAGATACTGGTATAGGAATTGAAGAAAAAGACCTAAAAGAAGTATTTAATATATTTTTTCAAAAGAGCATTGGAGGAAAAACAAAGGAAGGCTTGGGATTGGGATTAACCATAGTAAAAGACTTGGTTGAAGTTCAAGGTGGGAAAATACATGTAGAATCAACTGTTGGACAAGGCTCAAGCTTTATTTTTACACTACCTTTATATAAGGGGACAATTATAGAGGAAAAGAAAAGTTATAAATACAATAGTGATTTCTTATTAGAGACACCACAAGGAAATCAAGATAGATTAAAAGATACAGGAGAAAAGGATATAGACCTAGAAAAGATTCTAATAATAGATGAAAAAAATTCTAGCAGAAGATTTCTAAAAAATATAGTAGAAGAACTAGAATACCATATCCTTACAGTAAGTAGTGGTAAAGAAGCTTTAGAAATTATTAAAAAAGAAAAGATTGATTTAATTATATTAGATTTTATGTTAACAGATATATCTAGCTATGAATTATGTAAGGAAATCCGTAAAAATTATTCAATGGGAGAACTTCCAATACTTATTTTAACATCATCTGGAAGAACTAGAAATTTAATAGCTACCTTCAATTATGGAGCAAATGATTTTCAAAAAAAGCCTGTAGATCCAGAAGAATTAAAATCTAGAATTCAATCCTTGCTCCTTATAAAAGCAACTGCTGAAGAAGGAATAGAAAAAGAATTTCAATACTTTTACTCCCAAATATCTCCTCATTTTTTATACAATACACTAAATACAATAATAGGGCTTAGCTATATAGACAGTAAGAAATCGAGAAAAGCCTTAAATAATTTAGCCGTATACCTTAGAGGAAAACTAGATATTCATAGAAAAAAAGGCTTTGTAAGCTTAGACTCAGAATTAGATCTAGTAAGGGCATATTTAGAAATTGAAGAGCTAAGGTTTGGTGAAAGACTAGAAATAATATATGATATAGATGAAAGTTTGCAAGCTAAAACTCCTCCCCTTACCCTGCAACCTATAGTAGAAAATGCTGTAAAACATGGCATATCAACTAGCAGCAGTGGGAGAATAGAAATAAAAACACAAAAAGAAAAAGATGGCCTTATAAGTATAACAATTAAAGATAATGGAGAGGGCATGACGGCTGAAGAACAAGAAGAACTGCTAGAGGGAAATGGAAACGGTATAGGATTTAAAAATGTTATGGAAAGAATAAAGATTTTAAAGGGAGCAAGTTTAACATTAAAGAGTAGTTTAGAAGAAGGTACAAAGATTAAGATAAGAATACCAGAGGTGAGAAACGATGAAGATAATGAAAACAGTTTTAGTTGATGATGAACCCATGGCCTTAGAAGTGTTGAAACATATGCTATCCCCCTATAAAGAAATAGAAATACTAGCCACTTATTCCAACCATACTGATCTATTAAAAGATCTTAAAAATATAAAACCAGAAATCATATTTCTAGATATAGAAATGGGTCAAGTCAATGGATTAGAACTTGCTGAGATTGTTATGGGAAAATTGGAAAATGTTGAAATAATCTTTGTAACAGCCTACTCTCAATATGCAGTAGATGCCTTTGAAATAAATGCCATAGACTATCTATTAAAACCAGTACAAGAAAAACGGCTAGCAAAGGCTATAAAACGCTTAAAAGAAAGAATTAGGGCAAAAGAAATATATAATGAAAATATAAAAAATACAAAGGATATAAAGGTATATAGCTTTGGTGGATTCCAAGTTTTAGATGGTAAAGGGAAAATATTGAATTGGCGGACTAAAAAAGCTAAAGAACTATTTGTCTATCTATGGACAAGGATGGAAAGAACATCATCTAAAGACCTAATAATAGAGGCGATTTTTCCAGAGAGAGAATTATATAAAGCAAGCACCCTACTTCACACAACAGTTTACCAATTGAGAAAAGCTTTAGAAAAACTAGGGTATTCAAATGCTATAATTTACTCAGAAGAAGGGTACAGGCTAGACCTAGCAATAGAAAGTGATTTAAAAGATTTGGAAAGTATAATAGAAGAAGCAAGATACAATGAAGATGGTATAAGGGAAGTTCTTGAAATATATAAGGGGGACTTCTTAGAGGAAGGTTACCACTGGGCAATAGAGACACAACAAATGTATAAACAATTAGTCTTCAATACAATAGAAAGTTTTGTAAAAAAAGAAATAAAAAAGGAAAAGCTTGATCTGATTGTAAAACTTCTATTAGATAAGCTATATGAAATAGATCCATTTAATAACTCAGCAGTTGAAATGATGATAAAATACTATGGAATAAAAAATGAAATAGCAAAACTAGAAATATTTTTTGATGATCATAAAGAAAAGTTATGGCAAGAAATGGGACTGGAACCAACAAAGAAAAT
>NZ_JBQDAA010000198.1:0-4216 GCF_052089545.1 Tissierella sp.
TTTATTATATCATGTCCGAGTTTTTATTGTATAATTAAGTGTAACCTATCCAATCTTTTCCTCTTTATCATTCTGAGCTTGCCGAAGAATCTTACTTTACAAGTCCTCTTCTTCTAATCTCTACATTTATATCTACTTCTATATCTATATCAGGAAATATATCATCGTAGTCATCTTCGATTTCTTGCCACATATTGGGATGAAATTTATATAAATAGTCTGCAGTACCTATTAAATCTGCGTTAAGGTCACTTTGAAGTTTTTTAATTGTTTTTCTCATACTCTTTTCTAATTTTTTTTCTAGGGCCTTTTTTATATCTTCAAGTTTTTTTTCTTTCCCTAGTTGATCATCTTTTCCGAGTATAAACTGTTCTACTTGGCCTTCTATTTCTAAGGAATATTTCATCTTTAAACCTTCTTCACTTTTTATAAGCTTCTTTTTAGTTTTTGGTCTTGGAGTTTTCAAAGCCATATCTGCTCCTTTGTATTCTGTATTTATTCCAAAGTTTTTTATCTTGTTTGTAAGAAGCATTATGTTTTTACTATCTTCATCGTCAATATAACCTATTAGTTCATAGTCTTTAAAGACAGCACTAGAGTCAGCTATTATATCTTCATTTTCAGTTCTAGTTACTGGTACAGCAGAAGCTTTACAGGTACTCATCTCTTTTACAAAACTATTTAAGGTACTTGGAATAAACTTAGCTGAGCCTTGGTCGTTTCTAAGCAGTTCATAAATAAGTCCTTCTATGGCCAATTGTTTTTTTGATTGCACCTTTACTTCCAAAAGTTCTTTTGCAGTAGTTTTTACAACTACAAAATTTACAACCTTGTTTACTATATAGTCTCTATTTAATCCATCTATTATTTCTTTTATAAGGTCTTTATCTTTTGCTAATTTTTCTGGGAAGATCACAACTTTTAAATCTCTTAAATACATTGGTTTTTGAAGCCTATCAGTTATATTTCTTACACCTTCAAACATGCTGTTAGCCCTTATACTTGAAAAGTATATTATATCTTCTTGTATAGCTTGATTTCCTAGGGCATTTATATTTGGATATGTAAAAGAAACTTCATATCTTCCATTTTTAAAATCTTCTTTATCTACTAAATCAAGACCTACAGAGTAGGGAAGTATCCTTTCATTTATCTCTTTCATATCCCAACAGCCTGTTGTAAAGATAAGGCTAGAGATTAAAACTATTAAAGATATTTTTTTCAAAGTTTACTCCTCCTTTTTATAAGAGTAACTATAAATATTAAAAAAGGTACTACAGCTATAGATAAAAACCCAAGTATATTGTATATATTTAACATAGTAGTTCTAACTTGTATATAGTTGTCTGCAGCAAGTGATAGAAAATAGATAAAAGGTACAAGTGCCATTAAAAAGTATTTGTGACTTTTAGTTTTAAATATACTTGAAAGAATTTTACCAGCGCCAAAAAAAGCAGGTGCAAAAGTTGCAAAGACTACCAAGGTCCATATAGCCATAACAACTCCATCTAAGTTTTGTAAAAAATATCCAGGAAGGTCTACAACCTTTGCTATCATAAGAAGCGAAAAACTTTGTTCCTGTATTTGTTTTATGTGAAACTGGGTTAGTGTTGTTAAAAAAAGCAATATATATATAAAGGTAATAGTTCCTAGGGCTATTAGGCTAGACTTTAGGGCATTTTTTTTATCTTCTACATAGGGTAGTGCAAAAAGTATAACTTCAAATCCAGTAAATGAAAAAAATGTACTTACTAAGCCCTTAGGTATATTTCCAAAATCAGATTGAAATGCAGGCAACATATCAGAAAGATTTGCTGTTGGAATAGATATAACGATAAATATGCCTACAAATGTTAGTATAATAGGGTATATAAGGTAGCCGGCTCTTGCTATTATGTCTATCTCCATGCTTGATATATAAAGACTAGTTAAGATAAACAAAAATATTATAATTTCAATAGGTGTAGTATTGAGTAAAAATGCTTTTATGAGTTCACTTAGCCTCCTAACCACAAAGGATAAATAAACTATTAAGTAGGCAAAAAATATAAGTTTACATATTGTAAAGGGTATAGTGCCAAGGGTTTCCTTGCCTATTTCAAAATAGTCCTTTCCTGGGTTTACTTTAAATATATAATTTATCATAATAATAAGTGGCAGGAGTATTAAAGAAGTAAGAAGTATTAATATCCATCCATCTTTCCCTGAAATAACTGCCAGATCGTTTGGAAGGGATATTACTCCAACACCTATAACTGTTGCAACTATAAGAGCTCTTAATTGTATATGAGAAATCTTTATATTACTTTTCATCCTTTTTCCCTTCTTTCATCCTCTTTTTATTTTTAGGAAATGTAAAACCTGGTCTTAGCCATAATCTTTTCAGAGGAGCTTTTATGAAGGTATCTTTTAAGTCGCCTTCTTCTATCCCAAGTCCTGAGTATGGAGAACTAAAGGGTATACCAAAACTGTTTAAAGATAGGATGTGAGTTCCAATTATAATAATACCTATCATAAAACCAAAAAGTCCCAGGACTCCTGAAAATAATATTAGCATAAATTTAGAAATTCTTAGAGCAGTTGAAAACTCATGGGATGGAACTGCAAATGTAGCAATAGCAGATATAGCAACTATTATTATCATAAGAGGACTTACTATGCCTGCTTCTACTGCTGCTTGACCTATGATAAGACCACCAACTATTCCTATAGTTGTGCCTATTGGTCCAGATATTCTAGTTCCTGATTCTCTTAAAAGTTCCATAGTTGACTCCATCATAAGAGCTTCTACAAGTGCTGGAAAGGGTACATTTATCCTACTTGCCGCTAGATAGTAACTTAGTTTAGTAGGAAGGATACCTGGGTGATATACAGTTATAGCTACATAAAGAGCTGATGGAAAAAGTATTAGAATAACTGATAAATATCTTAAAAGTCTTTTTACTGAAGCATCAGTCCATCTACTATAGTAGTCTTCTGTAGAATTAAGAAGAGTACCTATAGTTGCTGGAAGAATTAGTACAAATGGAGAGTTATCTACTATTATAGCTATTCTTCCTTCATATAGTGATGCCGCCACACTATCTGGTCTTTCTGTATTTTCTATTTGAGGAAATGGAGAAAGGTAGTTATCTTCTATAAGATGTTCTAATGTGGCACTATCTATTACAGAATCTATATTTATATTTTTAAGCCTTTTTCTTACTTCTAATAAAAATTTGGGATTTACTATATCTTTTATAAAAAGAAGTGCTACACTAGTTTTGGATCTTTTTCCTACTTTATGAACTTCTACATTTAAATTTGTATCTCTTATCCTTCTTCGGACTAAAGCAGTGTTAAATCTTAATATTTCTACAAAACCTTCTCTAGGACCTCTAATTAAACTTTCAGTTTTTGGCTCTTCTATTCCCCTTGATGGAAAATTTTTTGTATCTAGGGTTATAGCCTTTTTTGATCCATCTATAAAAAGAATAGTATCTCCAGATAGTATCCCATCTAAGATGTCTTCAAATTCATCTATTTCTGCTATGTCAGATGAGTCTATTCCGTCATCTTGTATGGCTTTTACAATAGAGGTTTGAAGGCCTTTAAGTGTAAAGGATTTTAGTTCTTCTTCTCTAAAAAGACTTCTTATAGCAAAGTCTGATACAAAGTCTTTACTTGCAAGACCATCTATGTAGACTGTGGCAAGTTTTACTCTATATACATCTCCTATTTGAAACTCTCTTATTATTAAATCACTTGAGCCTTTGAGAGTTTCTTTTATATAATCTAAGTTTTTTTCTATATCAGTGCTAATTTTTTTATACATAAAAATGCCACCTCCTTAGTTTATAGTTACCAAGAGGCGGCTGTTTTATACTCTTATACTGTTTTAGAATGATAAGTTAAGGGATATTTTTTTAGGAGCTTTTCTTTTGCAAACTCAAGCTTTTCCTTGCTCTCAAATATTCCAAATACTGTAGGACCACTTCCACTCATAAGGCTTCCAAGCGCTCCATTTCCTATCATAGTTTTTTTTATATCTGCTATTACAGGATATCTTTTTATGATAGCTGCTTCCATCTTATTTTTCATGCCTTGTGAAACTGCTTTTATATCCTTCTTTTTTATATCTTTTATTATCCTATTTGTATCTATCTTTTCATCATTTAAATCTACTTGACTATAAGCATATTTTGCAGATATTTCAAATCCAGGATTGCATATTAAT
>NZ_JBQDAA010000199.1:0-4199 GCF_052089545.1 Tissierella sp.
TAATAATACGATTGAAAATTTATATATTTAGAACTGTCTAGTAGCTAAAATTAATTAGCTACTAGGCATTTTTTTTTGAGAATAGTTTATCATCAGCATTTTCGATGTTTTTAAAGTCAGATATGTAGATGGAGATATTTTTAATCATTTTCTAATTTTAATATTTGTAGCCTTTCTAAAATAACTAATTGAATATACAACTTCTTGTAGCGAATTTATTTTGACAATAATTAGTTTATATGTAAGATACCAGACTATTAATCTAATATACAAACCCTGAATTAATAGCTATTTTTTTCTCAATGTCTTGAATTCTATCGGAAACATACAAGTAATGATAATTAGTATATTTTTTTTAAAACGTTTTCTTTATTATATAAATAAGCTTTATAAGGACCATGTGTTTTTCTGATGATACTATAATTGAGTTGTGAAAAAATTATCTTTGTGATATAGTTCGCTTGTAAATAAAAATAATAATTTAATTCGAGGGGAAGTCATTATATTGAATATTGGTGTAATAAAAGATCCAAAACAAGGTGAATCAAGAGTGGGAATGACTCCAGAAAACGTTAATCGTCTGGTTCAATCAGGGAATAAAGTTTTTGTTGAAAAAAATGCTGGTTTAGGTTCTGGTTTTCCTGATAATTTGTATGAAGAAGTTGGAGCTATGATAGTAGACACAAAGGACGCTTGGAATGTTGATTTAGTAGTAAAAGTAAAAGAGCCCATGAAAGAAGAATTTAAATATTTTAAAGAAGATTTAATCATTTGGGGTTTCTTACATTTAGCTGCATCAAAAGAAGTAGTTGAAGCAATGGTTAATGCTAAAGTAACTGCTATTTCCGGTGAAAACATTTCTATTGATGGGGTTTTAGAACTCCTCAAACCAATGAGTGCTATTGCTGGAAGACGCGCTGTTAACTTAGGACAGTATTATTTAGAGAAAGAGCATGGGGGAGAAGGTATTCTACTACCAGGTATCGATGGAATTGACCCTGGTGTAGTTGTTATTCTAGGCGGAGGAAACGCTGCTGAAAACTCAGCTGATATGGCACTCGGTATAAACTGTAAAGTATATATTTTAGAATTAAATGAACAACGTATTGAGTATCTTGAAAATAGGTATAAAGGAAAGAATATTGAAATAATTAGTTCAACTACAGAGAATTTAGAAAAATATATTCAAGTAGCTGATGTTTTCATTTCTACTATATTGATTCCTGGTGCTAAACCACCTAAAATCGTTAAAGAGTATATGGTTAAGACGATGAAGCCAGGTAGTGTAATTGTCGATATTGCTATTGATCAAGGGGGAACTGTGGAAACTATTGAATCTCCAACATCTCATCAAGATCCCATTTTTGAAAAACACGGTGTTATCCATTATGCTGTTCCTAACATGCCGGGAGCTACACCAAGAACATCAACTATTGCTTTGGCACAAGGAAACATAAGTTATTTATTAGGGATTTCTGAAAATGGATTGGAAGATGCGATTACTTCTGTCAAAGGATTAGCAAGTGGTATCAGTATTTATAAAGGTCATATAACACAACAAGGAATTGCTGATTCTAGTGGATATAGTTACTATGAATTGGAGGCTTTGATTAATGAATAACATCAATGTGAAATTGCCTATTAGTATAAATGATGTAAGAGAAGCTAAATTTATTTTAAAAAATAATTCTCGTATATCACCTCTAGTTAAATCATTTTATTTATCTGGTAAAAGTGGAGGAGAAGTATATTTAAAACTTGAAAATATGCAGTTAACTGGTTCTTTTAAATTTAGAGGTGCTTTTAATAAGATATCTCACTTGTCTAAAGAAGAAAAATCAAAAGGAGTAATTGCTTGTTCTGCAGGTAACCATGCGCAAGGTGTAGCTTTATCTTGTCACTTACAAGGTATAAGGAGTAAAATAGTTATGCCGGTAGATGCACCAAAAGCAAAAATTTCTGCAACTGAAGGTTATGGCGCAGAAGTTGTTTTATTTGGAGACTCTTTTGATGAAGCAAAAGCAAAATGTTTAGAAATTCAAAAAGAGACAGGTGAAACATTTATTGCACCTTATGATGACCCTTATGTCATGGCTGGACAAGGAACAATAGGACTGGAAATTTTAGATGAAATCTGGGATGTAGATACTGTTATAGTACCTGTAGGTGGAGGAGGTCTAATATCAGGTATGGCTGTTGCCCTTAAAGCTTTCAACCCCTTAATAAATATAATAGGTGTTCAAGCAGAACGTGTTCATGGTATGGCCGCTTCTTTTAAAGAAGGAAAAATAACTCCCCATAAAGAAGGCTCTACTTTAGCAGATGGTTGTGCTGTTCAAACTCCTGGCGTTCTTACATTTGAAATAGTAAATGAATTGGTAACTGATATGATATTAGTAAGCGAAGATGAAATTGAACTTGCTATGAAAGATTTAATCCAAAGAACTAAATCCGTTGTAGAGGGTGGTGGTGCTCTTGCTACAGCAGCTATTCTAAGCGGTAAAGTGGATAAGTATGTAAGAAATAAAAAAGTTGTTGCAGTTATTTCTGGTGGCAATGTTGATTTATCAAGGATATCTGATATTATGGGTCACTTTCTAACAGCGAATGAATTAATTAATTAATTCATTTGTTTACTTAAAAAAATAGTAATTCTAGAAAATCATTTGATTATTAAAGTGATTTTATATTAAATACAAATATTTTTTAACTATCTTATTTAATATTTGAAAAGCATTAAATAAAAGTAGTGTAGTGTCCGCTAAAATTGGATATTATACTACTTTTTATTATGTGCAAATTTTTTAAGATAATATATGGTGAATATTATATTCTAAAAGATAGGTGAAAATATATTTTCTAATATAAATAGAGAAGATAATAGTTTTAAAAAAATCAAGTTTAAATCAGCGACATAAAAGTACTACTTTCTTATAAACAAACATTATTTTTGGAAAGATGATATAGTTAGATAGTAAAGCAAATAATCATTAAAGTATTTAAAGGGGGAATTTAAGCAGTGAGTAAACAACAAATTGGTGTAGTGGGAATGCTGTAATGGGTGAAAATTTAGCTTTAAATATTGAAAGTAAAGGTTATACAGTTTCTATCTTTAACAGAACAGGCTCTAAAACTGAAGCTATTATTACAGCAAATCCAGATAAAAAATTAGTTCCGACATATACAATGGAAGAATTTGTTGAATCGCTAGAAAAACCTAGACGTATTCTACTTATGGTGCAGGCTGGTAACGGTACAGATTCGACTATCCAAGGTCTTTTACCATATCTTGATTCAGGTGATATTCTAATTGACGGAGGTAATACCTGACTACCGCCAGCGAAATGTACCAGCGGGAGGTGCGGACATAATCTTGGACAACTATAAGTCAGGAGAATGTCCATGTACTCTTACGAAGAAAGAATGAAAGCTGTAAAACTTTACATCAAATACGAACACTCTTTGGCGTCAGTCATTCATGAATTAGGCTATCCTTCTTCAAAAGCTTTATACAAATGGTTTAAGGAATATGAAGAGAATGGTGATCTTTCTAAGACTTCAAAAAGAAAACGTGAATTTACGCAAGAAGAAAAGCAGTTTGCTGTTAATCACTATATCGAATACGGTCGCAATTATTCTAGAACTGTTCGCATGTTGGGTTATCCAGATAGAAACATTCTTAGCGATTGGTGTAAAGAACTTGCACCTGAAGCTCGTAAAATCAGGCGAAGTAAGTTAAACTATTCTCAAGAGCAGAAAAAAGAGGCCGTTATCCATCTTGTGAGCCGAGAAACCTCTGTCCAAAAAATTGCTGAGCGCCTGCAGGTCACCCGTAAAACGCTCTATGATTGGAAAGAGGAGCTCATCGGAGAGGAGCTTCCACCTAATATGACGAATATGCCTGATAGCCCTCAACTAGAAGGGTTGAAAAATGAAGTTGATGTTTTAAAACAAGAAGTTTATCGACTACGAATGGAAAAAGATATCTTGGAAAAGTCTGCCGAACTTGTAAAAAAGAATGGGGCATCAATCCAAAACATCTCTCCAACAAGGAAAAAACAAGAGTGATTGATGCATTAAAAACCTTTTATCCATTGGCACTTTTACTAGAGAATTTGGATTTAGTTAAGAGTAGTTATTTTTACCACAGAAGTCAGGCTAAGCTTCCGGATAAATATGCTGATCTAAGGGTAATGCTT
>NZ_JBQDAA010000200.1:0-4169 GCF_052089545.1 Tissierella sp.
AATAAAAAATAAGCTTACAAAAAGACTAAAATTAATTATTATAAAAGACTTTATTCCTAGTTTATCTTTTTTTATAAATGTAATTATAAGATAAATTAAAAACATAGATATAAGAAGTATTTCTAAAAAATTCATGATGTTAGAAGTACTTGTAAGGTATTCAAAATGTTCTTTTCCTATAGTCCCTCCTAGTGAATTTCTTTCTACATATCTTGACTTTAATACTTCAAAATAGACATACACAAAATTAATTAAAGAAAAAAGTATTAAGTACAATTTCAAAATTATATTTTCTTTTATATTAGATATATATGATTTTGCTGTACTCATTTTATTTCACCTTCCTTATGTGAAATTTTTCTAGCCTTAGCTTGTGAGGGGTAAGATTCCATAATAGCACCATCAATCCATATTTCCACTTCGTTACCTTTACTAAATTTTCCTGCCTTATCATAGCTTAAATATATTAAGCCATAATAAGCATCTCCCAATACATCTTTATCTATAAACTTTTGTTCAATCTAAATTTCTAAAGTTTTCAAGATATTTGCCAGCTGATCTACTCATCTCTAGTGAAAAATCAGACATATACTTTCTTTTACATAAGGCTTTTATATCCTCAGCTATATTTTTATTGATGGAGTTAGTTTTTTCATTTCTTATCCTGTGCATCTCTGTATGCTCTTCCTTACTTAGTCTCTGATATTTATTTTCATGTACTATATATTTCCTTTCAAAACGTATAGGCTTCTTTCTTTCCTTTTGCTGCTTAGTTGGATACCCATACACTAGCATTCCCACAGGGATAACAAAGTCTGGAAGATTTAAAATTTCCTTTACCTCTTCATAGTTTTCTAAGATATCTCCAATATAGCAAGAACCTATACCAAAGGACTGGGCCGCTACCACTGTATTTTGTGCAGCTATTAGAGCGTCTGCTGATGCTAGCAGTATATCACCCTGGGCAGGATTTCTTGGATTACAATTGTTTAGCTTAAAAGAATCATACCATCTTTGATAGTCTGCTAAAAATATTAGTACCATAGGGGCTTTTTTTATAAAAGGTTGATTATCACAAGTTATGGATAGCTTAGACTTTAAGTCTTTATCACTTATATCTAAAATACTATATAGCATCATATTGCCAGCGGTAGGAGCTTCAAATGCAGAGTTTAAAATCTCATCTTTTATAGATGAAGAGATTTCCCTATCTTCAAAGACTCTTACAGACTTTCTTTCTTTAATTTGTCTGATAACTTCGTTCATTATTGACCTCCTAAAGATTTATTGTTTTTTAATTAGACCTATTGCTCCTAAACATTTTAAAAGCAATCCATATAATTAAAAAAGGAATAACTATGTAGATACGATTGACCACAATATTTAAGGATTCTAAAACAAAAAATATTAAAGCTAATACAATTATAAATATGAAAAACTCTGTAGTACCAGAAGTTGATCTTCTCAAAATAACACACTCCTTTTTTAAATCTTTATTTTTTAATTATATCATAAATATTATTAGTTATGCCTTATTTTACATATTCAAATAATATTTCATTGACTTATATCGACATCCGATATACAATAAAATTAATAGATGTATCGAGTGCCGATATAACCAGGCTCGATATAGATGGATTTATAAGATAAAAAGGAGGTAAATATGGCTAAAAGAGCTTTAACCCAACCTATGTACTATATACTTTTAAGTTTAAAAGAAAAAAGGCATGGTTATGAAATCATGCAATATATTGAATGGCTCACAGAAAGTCGTGTAAAAGTTGGACCAGGAACGCTATATTCACTTCTATCTAGATTTGAAGAAGATGAATATATAGAAATGGTTTCAGATGATGATAATAAAAAAACTTATCTCATAACTGGGATAGGAGAAAAACGATTAGAAAAAGAAATAGAAAGACTAGAACAATTATTAAAAGATGCAAGTGCTGTAAAAGGGGGTAACGAAGATGAATTTCAAAATAGAGAATAATTTTATCAACATAACTAACTATCCATCTATAGAAGATCACTTTGAAAAGATGGCTAGGGAGGGATGGTTAATCACTAAGATTATAATGGGAAGTATATTTATATATAAAAAGATAAATCCTGAAGAGTTAGACTTTTCTATAATGCCTTATGAAATAGAAACAGCATTTACTAGAAAGAGTAAGGAAGACTTAGAAGAGTTTCAGTCGGTATGTGAAAGAGTTGGATGGAACTATGCCACTAAAACTTATAACCTTCATATATATTTTAAGGAAGCAGGAAGCCAAGCAGAAAAAATATCAACTGATGAAGAAACAGAATTTAGCAATTTAGAATTTATAGGAAAAAGGCAACTTAAATCACTTTATATACAAACACCTTTTTTATTATTATTTTCCTGGTTTATCTTAGGTGGACTATTTGGCAATATTTATACTATGAAAGATGCTGTAAGTCAGATAGTAGCTCCTATAATACCATTTGCAATTATATTATCCCTTTCAACTATAGTTCATATTAGAAAATTTTTAAAAATAAACAAAGAAAACATAAAGTTAGGGAAAGAAATAGAGTTTAGTAAATCTAGCTTTTATATAGAAAAAACAAGCTTCTTCTTATTTTTTATAATTATATTTTTGCTTGTAATATATTTTATTTATTCAATTTTCTTTTTAAGAAATAAATTTACACTTTTATATTCTTCTCTAATCTTAATAGGGCTTATAGTGGGAAGCTTATATAGGATATTTGTAAAACCATCTAAAATAAGTCGAAATTATAAAATAATAGGATTTTTTCTAACTCTTGGCTTAGCTAGTATTTTAGCTATAGGGGTTGGAAGATTTGGAATAACAAACTTACTGTATGGAGTAGAGGATCCAGACATAGATGGATATAAGGTAATATCATCTAATGATTTTAGGGATCAAGTTATGGAAAAGACTGGTGACCTAATGGAAAAGAGGAGTATATTAATTCCTAAATCTTATGAATACACATCTTTTGATAAAAGAGATAGATATGTAAGAACGGAGTATGGAGATGCTTTAAATGAAAACTTAGCTGAAAATTTACTTGATAACTATTTAAGACAGGCTAAGAATAGTTTAGGTGGACATCTACAGCAAGTAAGGGAATCTTTTCAAGAAGGTGTCTATGATGAAGAGTTATCAGAGATAGGAATCACTAAAGAAGAATTTCAAGACTTAAAAGAAAAAGATGTAAAAGAAGCAGTAGATGAATCTGAAAAAATAATGAAAGAAAAATGGATAAAAAAGGATACTAACAATCTTTGGAGGCTAGAAGAGGTATATTTTTTAAATTATAAAAATGATGAAATAGTAATAAAAAATGGAAAGGAAGTATTTTATCTTGAAGGAAAAGACTTTACTAATCCAGAAATTATAGAAATAACTAAAGATAAATTAGAGCTATAAGAATAGTTATTATATAGAAAGAAAAGTAGGGGGTAATAACGATGAAATTTAAAATAGAAAATAACTTTATGGATATAACAAACTATCCTTTAATAGAAAAACATTTTGAACAAATGGCTAAGAAAGGATGGTTAATTAATAAGATTATAATAGGAAGTATATTTATATATAAAAAGATGGAACCTGAAGAATTAGATTTTTCTATATCTCCATATGAAGTTGAAACAGCCTTTACTATAAAGAGTAAAGAAGAAATTGAAGAATTTCAAACTGTATGTGAGTCTGTAGGGTGGAACTATGCTATGAAGGCAAGAAATCTTCATGTGTATTTTAAAAAATCTGGAACACAGGTAGTAGATATATCAACTGATGAAGAAGAAGAGTTCAACACCTTGGAAAGTTTAGGTAAAAGACAGCTTATATCTTCATATATTACAATTCCTTTCTATTTATATTTAGCTTGGTCAATATTAGGAGGAATGTTTACTGATATTCAATTTATGCAAGACGGGATGGTTCAGATATTAGCTCCTGTAATACCAATCTTTTTTATATCAGTAGTCTATCAAATAATAAGAATAAAAAAGTTCTTAAAAACAAATAAAAATAATATAGAGATGGGAAAATCATTAGAATATGTAGAGTCAAAGTTTTTATTTGAAAAAGCAACTTTTGGGATATATTTGATATTCCTGATTTTATTTATATCATATAGCTTTTATTCAGCTTTTATTTTAA
>NZ_JBQDAA010000201.1:0-4168 GCF_052089545.1 Tissierella sp.
CTTGTGGATAACACAGATATTTTTAAAAATCACATTCTGCAACTATCTATATTTATAACCCTAAAGAGAAAAATCAATCAATTTTATGCTTTTATGTGATAAATAATTGTAGTGACTATATTATATATGTTAATATATAAATAATTTTCATGAGTATGATTTTAAATGTAGGCTTAATATAAGATAAAAGATAAAAAACATATAAAAACTTTAAAAAATCTGTAACAAAATACTATTTGTTTACACTAATATTATGAAAGGGTGATTTGATCTTTATGATAAAAGATTTATATGAAAAATATAAAAAAGATATATTTGCATATCTCATAAATATCACTCATGATAAAACTCTTTCAGAAGACTTAACCTCAGAGACTTTTCTTAGTGCTATAAAGTCGATCGCAAATTTCAAAGGAAAGTCTAGTATAAAGACTTGGCTTTTTTCAATAGCAAGACATAAATGGTATGAACATCTTAGAAGAGAAAAAGATACTAGATCGCTTGATATATTTATACAATATTATATTTGGGAAGATTCTTCACCGGAGAATCTTTTATTTGAAAATGAACTATCAAATAGAATAATAGAACTTTTATCTATAGAAGATGATAGAACAAGGGATATAGTTATGATGAGGATAGAAGGGTATTCTTTTTATGAAATATCAAGTAGATTTAACATATCGGAAGGTTCTGCTAGGGTTATTGATTTTCGTACTAAAAGGAAGTTAAGAGAAAGGCTTATAAAGGAGGGTTATAAGTATGAATAAGATATCCTGTGACACTTGTTTGGATTTGATGCCACTTGTAAAAGATAAGGTAGCAAGTCAAGATAGTAAAGATCTAGTTAAAGATCATTTAAAGAGTTGTGAAACTTGTGAGAAAATCTACGAAAACTTTAATAATGAGGAGATAGCTATGGATGAAAGCAATATTATATCTAAGATAAAAAAACAACTTTTTATAGTTTCTATAATATTTATAGTAATTACTTCTATGTTAGGCTTAGCACTTTCTGAAAGTATGGATATGTTTTATAATATTTTAATTATGCCTGCTATTGGAGTAATAGGATATTTTGCATTAGATAAAAAATCATATTATGTGGCTATGTCCCTATTTTTCTTTTCATATATATGGCTTTTTATAAAATATATAGGAGAAGGTATGCTTAGAGAAGGAATGATAATCGGGGTATTTTTTACTCCTATATATTGGTCAGCTATATATGCAGGTTTATGCATGATTGGTCTAATTATAGGTTTTTTATTAAAATATGCTTTTGGAAAGGAGAAAAGATATGAAGATTAAAAAAAGTAAGACTAAAAAGATCTTAGCAGGACTTGCAGCTTTTGCAATTATTGGGGGCCTATTAGTTATTGCAAATGGACTTGTTGGAAATCCTATCTCAAAGATGATTGTAAATAAAAAGGCTAAAGAATATGTAAATAAAAATTATAATGATTTAGATTTAAGATTAGAAGATGCAGTTTATAATTTTAAAGATGGTAGATATTTTGTTCGTGCAAGGTCAGATAAAAGTATAGACACTCATTTTGAAATTAATTTTACAGGCACAGGAAAGGTTCATTATGATAATTATAAAGATAATGTACTCAGCAAATGGAATACCTGGCAAAGGATAAATTCAGAATACCGTAAATTAGTAGACATTGTAGTTGATGATTTTCCAGATACAATCGATATTGCCTATGGACAACTTTGGGATAAAAACAATAATTTTAGTCATTTAGAATTAGACAAAAAATATGATATAAAAGAGATAGGTAGGAATCAAGGACATTTAGTTTTATATTTTGAAACACAATATCAAGATAAAGAAACTATGATAGATGGGCTAAAATATGTGAAAGAAATATTTGATGATTATAATCTTCCTTTTTATAGCGTGGATATAACTTTACAAAAGCCTAAAGATGAAAAACAAAATTATGAAGAAGGATTAATGGTAAAAGACTTTCTATATGATGATATATATAAAGAAGGTCTAGAAAGACGTGTAGAAAAAAATATAAAAGAAACAAAGAAATATTATGAAGAAGAGGATAAAAAAATGAAAGAAATTGAGGAATATAAAAAAGAAAATGAGGAGTAGAAGTTGCTCCCAGGCTAGAGGGTTATTTATCATCATAGATATCAAAAGCTCCTCTTTAGTATCAGATTTTATCAATCTGTTTACTATAAGAGGAGCTTATATTTATAAAGTTTTATTAAAGAATAAAATTTTATAATCTTATTTTATTTTTTTATGATCAATTTTCTAAGACTTTCTGGAGAAAGTTCATTGTATGTTTTAAAAGAAAATGCATAAAAAACAAATCCTAGTATAATCCATGCAAATAAAGCAATCCTTGATGGCTGTGATAAATAAGAAGGCATTCCAGGGATTATAAGTAGTCCCACAAATCCTAATGAAAGAACAGACCCAAGTATACTAAAAAACCTTAGACCAGCACTTTCTTTTTCACGTACTTGTACTTTAAATGCTGCAGCGCATGTATAAAAGTAACCTATAGCTGCGCCCACTGAAGCTGTATCTACTACCCATTTTAAAACTTGTCTACCAAACCAAGGGGCTATTAAAGAAACTAATAAGATAAACTTTATAGAATTACTAGGTGTGTTATATTTGGGATGTATCTTACCAAACCATTGAGGTAATGCTTTAGCCCTAGACATAGAAAGAAGTAGTCTACTTCCTGCCATATAAAATCCTAGTATTCCTGCTAATATTGAGGATAGAAGTGCAAATCCTAATATTACAAGACCAAAGTTACCCATAATAGACTGGACAGCTTCACCTGTTGCCCATTCTGGGTTAGTACCTATAAATTCATTCCAAGGAAAAGCCATAGCCGTTAATGTATTCATACATATATATAGTAGTGCTCCTATAAGAAGTGATCCTATCATTACTCCTAATGCTTTTCTAGGTGGAAACTTAAACTCTTCAGCTGCTTGAGGTATTGAATCAAAGCCTACATATATCCATGGGGCTATTGCTATTATTGAAAGTATACCTCCAACTTTACTGCCTTCTGAGTTAAAGAGGGGCTGTAAATTACTTATTTGAGTTTTATTACTTATAATAGAAACAGCTGTTAAAACAAATATGGCACCTACTATTATAAAAGCCATTATAGTTTGAAGTCTACCAGATATTTCCATACCCTTTATACTTGTATAAGCAAATAAAATAAGTATTATACTTGCAAATATTACTTCGCCAGCATATACTTCCCATCCTGCAACAGAATAAAGAAATCCTTTTTGCAGTATTCCAGGGAACATAAATCTTCCAATAAGTCCAAGTGCTGTAGCATTTAATGGAACTATAGACAAATAAGATAAACCTAAAAACCACGAACAAATAAAAGCGTGATGTCTATTAAATCCTTCAAAAGAAAAGGCGAACTCTCCTCCAGCAACTGGAAACTTTTCTACCATATATCCATAGCTTATAACTATTATAGACATAATTAAAGCACCTATTGTCATTCCGATAGCAGTACCAAGTGGTCCTGCTGAATTTAAAAATAGGTTGCCAGGCAATACGAACGCACCCCAACCTATTATACTACCTAGAGCTAACGCCCAAACATTCATGGGGTTAAGACTCTTTTTTAATTTTGCTTTCTTTTTCAATTGAAACTCTCCTTTGTTTTTCTAAAAATCTTATCTTATATATATACCCAAAATTACAAATAAAAAACCTATATAATGAAAACTCTAATATATAGTGCAGTAAATATAAAATATAAAAAGATATAAATTAAAAAAAATAGCTCCTGAAGAAATGCCTACACCTAGTCCTAGGTCAGATGCTAATTTTTGAGCCATTACTATAGAATCTCCATCATCTACGGATATTATTTCATCTAAACTATCTAGTTTAACTATTTCCGGAATAAATTCATCTGAAACACCTTGTATTCTGTGACTTTCAACCTTGATACCTGTATTCCCGCTTGTAGCCTCTACAATTGTGTCTGTGTTTTTAATTAGGTTGTTTGTTATAAGGTTTTTAAGGTTTTCGATGCTATTAAATATTAATTTATTTGCTGTCATAATATTCCTCCTTATTAATATCTACTATATAGCTCGTTGCAGAACTCTACAACTCGCATATTTACTACGTTTATTTACA
>NZ_JBQDAA010000202.1:0-4165 GCF_052089545.1 Tissierella sp.
TAAATAAACGTAGTAAATATGCGAGTTGTAGAGTTCTGCAACGAGCTATAATAACATATTAAAGGAGGAAAACTTAATGATAATTGGAGTACCGAAAGAAATCAAGCCTCAAGAAAACAGAGTTTCGTTAACACCTGCTGGAGTAGATTCATTTAAAAGAGCAGGACACACTATCTATGTAGAATCAGGTGCTGGGATTTCGGCTGGATTTTCAGATAATGAATATGAAAAGTTTGGGGCAGAGATTTTTAAATCAGCTTCAGATATTTGGAAAAATGCAAATATGATTTTAAAAGTAAAAGAGCCCTTAGAAGAAGAATATAAATATTTTAGAGAAGATTTGATTATATTCACATTTCTTCATCTTGCTAATGAGCTATCTCTTACAAAAGCTCTGATAGAAGCTAAAACTACAGCAATAGCATATGAAACTGTACAGCTTCCAAGTAGATTGCTTCCTCTTTTAACCCCTATGAGCGAAGTAGCAGGAAGAATGGCAGTTCAAAAAGGTGCTATTCACTTAGAAACTATAAACGGTGGTAAAGGTAAACTTATAGATGGAGTACCAGGAGTTCCCCCTGCACATATAGTAGTTGTAGGAGGCGGTATTGTAGGGACAGGAGCAATAAGACGTGCAATAGGACTTGGCGCTAGAGTTACAGTACTAGATATAGATATAGATAGACTAAGATATCTAGGAGAAGTCTTTATGGGGAAAATAGAAACACTTTATTCAAACAATTATAATATGATAAAGGCAATAGAAACAGCAGACCTTGTAATAGGAGCAGTACTTATACCTGGCTCAAAAGCCCCAAAACTTATAACTGAAAACATGGTTAAGAAAATGGAAAAAGGAAGTGTCATCGTAGATGTAGCCATTGATCAAGGTGGATGTGTAGAGACTATAGATAAAGCTACTACTCACGAAAATCCTACCTTTACAAAACATGGTGTTATACACTATGCAGTTGCAAATATACCAGGAGCTGTAGCAAAAACATCAACACTTGCACTAACAAATGTTACTCTTTCCTATGCACTACAAATAGCCAATATGGGATGGAAAAAAGCTGCTAAAAGAAATGAAGCTTTGGCAAAAGGTGTAAATTTAGTGGATGGGAATATTGTATATAAATCAATTGCAGATGCATTCGATATGGAATATAAGGAACTAAAAGATATAATATAAATAAAAATTCTTCCATTTGGAAGGATTTTTATTTATCAACTATCAATATTTATTTTAATTAATCTATACTTATAGATTCTAATAAACTCTTTGCTCTATCGATGTCATATTCTGCTACCATAATATCAGTAGCAAATTGAGAGCTTCCGCTTATTATTCTCATATGTCCTCCAGCACCATGATTCTTTATAATATATGGTATACTATTATCATCTAATATCGCCTTAATCATATTTAATTCTATTTCATTTGAAATACTTCTAAGTTTTACTATATTAATGTTATCCATATTATTATTTCTCCCTTCAGAAATATATTCTTGAAATCAAGATATAAGCAGTTTTTATTTAAATACTTTTCATTCAATATTAACAGATATATCACTATTTTTTTCTAATATAGTTTCCACAAATTTTTCCTTAGCTTTTGGCGATATAAGTACTACTTTCCCATATTCATACCTTATTTGAAGCCTATCAAGTGAAAGTGAAGGCGAAGAAATTGAATTTCTACTAGTTCTTATACTCCTTATATCCTTAATAGGTATCTTTTCAGTAAATGGTCCTGATTTAATCTTAAGTAGCGTTTCTGATATATAATAGTAGGTACCAAGCCAAATCCAGGCTAAGAATATAAAAATAGATAACATTATAATTCTAATAATCATCCCACCTCTGAAAAAAGAATAGATAGTAAAAAATAGTATCGGTATCCATACTAAAAGACTAATCCATAGATCATTTTTAGATTTAAATTTCAACTAAGCACCTTCTTTCACTTACTAAATCATATTAGTAAATATCAGTAGAATTAATATAAATAAAATTATACCTGTATCAAATATTAATGTATTAACCATCATTTTTTTCTTATTTGTTTTTTTATAAGTTAAATAAGCCAATATAATAGATTGAATTATTGAGATAGCAATGATTATTAAAGTAACAATTATAAATAAAGCGGATTTATCATCTTCTACAAATACAAAAGCTGCTATAAATATCATTACATTTTTAAAAATTAGTTTATTATCATTGTTTTTATTTGAATGTTTTAAATTTAAAAAGTAATCTCCTTTTTTATATCTAACAATATCCTTATACATTGGATATAATAAAAAAAATATATAAAAAACTAAAAAAACATATGTGGAGATATTATCACCCCTTATAAGTATATATATTCTAATTATATCATATAAAAGTTAAAAACTTATAGATAAAAAGATAGAATAGTTTAATTATTCTATCCTTTTTTATTTATAGGTCTATTTATTTAGTCTAATTTTAATATATTAATGTTCCACTTTTTCCAACAAGGGCTTCTTCAGCTTTTTCAAGAGATGATATAATTGCCTGTCTTCCCTTTCTAGATTCAGTAAACTTTACTGCCGCTTGTACTTTTGGAAGCATACTTCCTGGTGCAAATTGTTCTTCCTCAATATAGCTATAAGATTCTTCAATGCTCATCTTTTCTAAATCAATTTGATTCTCCTTTCCAAAGTTAATAGCTATTCTATCTACTGCTGTTAAGATAAATAAAAGATCTGCATCTATTAATTCTGCAATTTTTTCACTTGCAAAGTCTTTATCTATTACACCATCAACTCCCCTAAGACTATTGCCTTTTTTTATGACAGGTATACCTCCACCACCTACACTTATTACAATATGACCATCTTTTATAAGGCTTTTTATCGATTCTATTTCAACTATATCAATAGGTTTTGGAGAAGCTACAACTCTTCTATATCCCCTACCAGAATCTTCTACCATAGTATATTCTTTTTCCTTTTTTATGGTATTTGCCTCTTCTAAAGAGTAAAACTTTCCTATAGGTTTTGTAGGATCTTTAAAAGCCTCATCATCTTCATCTACTATAACTTGAGTAAGTAAAGTCACTATGTTTTTATCTATATCTCTTTTACTAAGTTCTGAATATATTGCATTTTGAAGATGATATCCTATGTATCCTTGACTCATAGCAATACATTCTGGAAATGGCATATCCATATCTTCCATAGCTAAGTTTATCATGCCAACTTGAGGACCATTTCCATGAGCAATTATTATTTCATGTCCTTTTTCTATTAGGTCAACTATAGGTTTTGCCGTTTCTTTTACTAACTTAAGCTGTTCTTTTGGACCATCCCCTAAAGCATTTCCACCTAATGCCACTACTATTCTACTCATATACTCTCCTCCTAGCTTTTTTATAGACTTAATAATCAATATTTATTACATCCATATTAAACTTTTTATTTATTTTCTATTATACCATCTATTGATCAATTTTAAATAAAAATATAGCGCTGTAGCTAAAAAAACTACAACACTATATTTTATACATTATATATTCTTTAATATCTCATAAACCCCTTCTTCGTTATTAGTAAATTTTGATATATTATCAAAGTTTTCTAACAGAAGTTGATCACTATTTTTCATAGCTATTCCTTTACCTGCAAACTCTAACATACTTAAATCATTTAAGCTATTTCCTATAGCAAGTATATTTTCTTTTTTTACACCTAAAGATTTTTTTAAATCTTTTAATCCTTCCGCCTTTGATATACCTTTTGGTATAAATTCTATTGCATGAGGTATGGATGTTGTAATTTCAACATTTAAATCTTTAAATTTTTCTAATTCTTTTGCAGTTATTTCTTTATCATATGATCCAAACAAATCCGCATTCTTCGAGCGTTTCATTCTCGAAATGGTTGGGCAATATTATTTTCAACTTATTTCTCAATAATTTGTTTGTTCGTACTTTGAGGCATTTTATCAATATACTGTAAAGAAGTTTCTAAGTACATTAATGGGGCAAAACGAAAATTCCCCATCGCCAAATTCACTGTTCGAATTTCTCCTGCAAAATTATAAATATCTGAAAACAAATAAAAATGAATCGTTGCTAATCCCTTAAATGTTCCAACCTCTATTTCATTTATTTTTCCACTATCATATAAAT
>NZ_JBQDAA010000203.1:0-3379 GCF_052089545.1 Tissierella sp.
GAAAATTATATTACGTAATCAATTTCATGATATTATACCAGGGACTTCAATTAAAGAGGTCTATGAAGATGCTGATAGAGAATATGCTGAGGCACATGATAAAATTATTAAATTAAATGAAGACATTAAAACTAATCTAAGTAACTCTGAAAATAAGTGGACGGTTTTTAACACATCTGCTTGGAATAGAAGAGATATAATTGATATATTACTAGATAGTAATGTTGAAGGATATTTTGTTGATAGTTTTGAAAATAAGTTAAAATCTATCAAAACTGATTCAGGCTATAAAGTTTATATCGATTCAGTACCTGGATTTGGAACTGAAATTATTGAGTTCGTGCCCGAAAATAATAGTGAAATAAAAGAAGAAGAATTTATTATTGATGGGAATGAAATTCAAACTCCTTATTATATTATTAGCTGGAATAAAGATGGACATTTAGACAAAATTTATGATAAACAGTTTAATAGAAATGTCTTAAAAGAAAATCAATATGGAAATGTTTTACAATTGTTCGAAGATAAACCAATGAATTGGGATGCTTGGGATATAGATATATTTTATAATTTAAAGAAAAAAAATTTGAAAGCAAATGAGATTGAAGTTACTGAGTCAAATGATTTATATACAATTGTTAACTTTTCCTATAAGTTTGGAAAATCAAAAATATCACAAGATATGGTACTATACAGTAACTCTAGAAGAATTGATTTTAAAACATTTGTTGATTGGAATGAAAGACAACAATTATTAAAAACAGCATTTGAGCTAGATATCCGCTCAAATGAAGCTACTTATGATATTCAATATGGGAATGTTAAACGTCCTACACATTGGAATACAAGCTGGGATATGGCTAAATTTGAGACTGTTGGTCATCAGTGGGCTGATTTATCAGAAACTGGTTACGGGGTTGCTTTAATGAATGACAGTAAGTATGGGTATGATATAAAGGATAATGTAATGAGACTATCCTTACTTAAGGGACCTATTTTTCCAGATCCTGAATCTGATATAGGTAAACATGAATTTGTTTATAGTTTGTTACCCCATGAAGGAGATTACTTACAAGGCAAAGTAGCTGATGAAGCTTGGAGTTTAAACAGTCCTCTTAGAATTCTTGAAGGAGAAATAAAAAATACTGGACAGTTAATTGAGGTTAATTCTGATTCAGCAGTATTTGTTGATGCGATTAAAAGGACAGAAGATCAAAATGGTTTAATTATCAGATTACATGATCATACTGGTGGAAGAAGAAAAATATCAGTTAATCCATTATTTGAGTATAAAGAGTGGGGTGAAGTTAATCTGATGGAAAAAGATTACAATCGTAGATCTATTTCATCGGAAGAAGGAATTAATTTCATATTAAAGCCTTACGAGATTAAAACTCTATTAATCAAGTAAATTAAAATTAATTCATTTTCAACTTGGTGTTAGCATAGAAAACGGACAAGTTAAACATAGAGTCTCCAAATAAGGTAAGATATAAGAAAAGGAGATCCAAATGCGATTGATTTATATAACTTTAGTTGTAAGAGTAATCTAGAAAATTAAAGAACCTAGAGCTGGATAAAAGAAAAAAGATTACTAATGAATAATACACCTTTTTCATCTCTGAAAATATCTCTTGTTTTATACTCAGTTCGTTCTTATAAAAAATTGAATAATAAATGGATATCTAAGCCTCCTAAAGCTGTTTATTACTAATCAAAAAAATTATTTATACAGTAAATAAACTTCTTAATTGTTTTAATAGTAATGCAAAATACTATGACTAATTATGGTTGTTTCTACAGTCTATTTCACACTGGATTTCAGAATATTATATCAAGGCGCAGCTCGCTTTTTGAGTAGCGTCTTTATTCTTTGAACAACTTGAATTGGTCATATATGTACTTAAAAATAAAATTATGACAATTTCAAATAAATATATGATTCAATTTGTTTTAGAAGAAGGTGTCATTACACTTATTGGCGGGATTATTGGATTATTATTTGGTTACGGAGTAGCAATGATTGTAGGGAGCTTTATGCATCTTCAACCGATTCTGACTTTTTAATCGATTCTGCTAGCAACCTCTGTCTCTACTTTAACTGGCCTGTTTTTCGGAATTATGCTGATGCTGCCAGCCCTGATCACTGTGAATCGTTGTTCGATAGCTAGCGTGCTTTCGGATAATGGATAAAGCTTCCTTCAAAGGATCAATCACAAGATCTAAAGTGGGTCTCTTTAAAATTTTAAAGGAAATAATTTCAAGATTATATAAGTCCATTATCGGACTTAAATATAATTTTTCACCATTTAGACATTTAAACTCTGTGGCATCTGTAACTAGTTTTTGTAAAGGGAATGGTGTTGTAAAACGACGATTCACTCGATTACTAGCGATTTTACCTACTGTGCCTGTGTCTTTATTAAGAATTGTATCGTCGTGTCTTGCGTGAAAACTTGGTACATTTGATCCCTATTTTATTCGTCAAACGTAAAACCCGTTTGTGATTTATTTGAAGGCCAATGTCGTCTAGCTTTTCTTTAATTCGACGATATCCGTAAGTTTCTTTCGATTCTTTGAAAATATCTTAAATGATTTCTTCAAGTTCTTCATCTTTATTCGGTTGATCTTTTTTGGATAAATGATAGTAATATGTAGATTCTGGTAATTCCGCCACCTTTAAGATATCTTGTAGTTGAAATCCTTCAATAGTTAATTCGTAGACTATTCTTGTTTGTTGTTTGCGCGTGGGTCTTTCAAGCCCAGCGCTTTTAACTTTTTTAAGTAAGCCAGCTCAATTTTTAAATATTCATTTTCCTTCTTCAAGAACTCGATTTCATCAATAGTTTCAGTCTTTTGTTGATCTTTCTTACTCTGTTTTATTTTATCTTGATTAGGATTGGATTTAGGCATCTTAGATGGTCTCCCTCTACTTTTATTTAGACCAGGAGCGCCTTCTTTTAAGTAGGATCGCTTCCAATTCGCAATTATTGATGGTTCAGCTATGCCGAAGGCATTCGCGGTTTCTTTATAGGATGCACCTGTATCTTGCTTAAATTTTAAAACATCTAGCTTAAAAGGTAAAGAATGATTTATTATTAGTTTTTTGAGCTTGAAGCCCTTCCTCGCCGTTGATTTGATATTGATTTACCCAAGTTTGGATCACAGAACGACTAGGAATACTATATTTCCTTGCGAGAAGATTATACCCCAAGGTTCCATTTAGATATTCTTCTACAATTTTCAACTTGAATTTATCTGAATATTTTGACGTAAAAATATCCCCCTAAAAATTAGATTAATTACTCTAACTTTTAGGGGGGGGTACATCACTTCGTACCAACAGCGATGTCTTTAAAATTGTCTTAATCAAAATTTA
>NZ_JBQDAA010000203.1:3389-4150 GCF_052089545.1 Tissierella sp.
AAAATTTATTGCTAATTTGACAGTAAAGAACATTCATCTCAAAAACAATCCTTTATGGGACAAAAAAAGATCATCACATATATGTAATAATGTGATGATCTTTTTATATCAAAACTCTTCTTTTATTCTATGTATCGTTAACGTCCCTTTATGATATAATTTAATAAAATCATAAAGGAGACTTGAAATGAACGGGTATAAATATGGGTATGCTCGTGTTAGCACAAATAATCAAGAATTAGCAAGACAAATTGATTTATTAGAGAAAGAAAATTGTAATGAAATACTAACTGAAAAAATCACAGGCACAAAAACAAAGAGACCTCAGTTAGATCGTTTGAGGGATAAGATAAGACCTGGAGACACGATTGTTGTAGAAAGTTTTTCGCGTTTAGGGCGTAGTACTAAGGATTTAATAGAATTGGTTAACTATTTTGAAGATAATAATATTAAGTTAATTAGTCTAAAGGAAAATTTTGATACTAAGAGTCCTCACGGGAAGTTAATGATGACGGTATTTCAAGCTTTTAGTCAATTTGAGCGAGATTTAATTGTAGAACGGACTAAAGAAGGATTAAAAAGCGCACGTGCTAGAGGTCGAAAGGGTGGAAGGCCACGAGCCAACCAAGCCAACGTAAACCGTGCAATAAAATTATATAACAGTCAAGAGTATTCAATAACCGAAATAACCATTATGACAGGCATTAGTTCATCAACACTATATAGATATTTAAACATAAAGTAAAAATTACCTAATGTAT
>NZ_JBQDAA010000204.1:0-4135 GCF_052089545.1 Tissierella sp.
TGTATTTTTATTCCTTCAGGCCAGTTGCCTGTGGATCCTACTACTGGTGAATTAGTCGAAGACTTTGAAGATGCATGCTATAGAAGTCTTCAAAATATAGAAAACATTTTAAAAGAAGATCGATTAACCATAGATTCTATTTTAAAACTAACTGTTTTAACAACAGAGATAGATAAATTTGACATTATAAACAAAGTATTTAAAGATTTTTTTGGAGATATCTTTCCAGCACGTAGTGTCTTTGAAGTATCAAGGCTCCCTAAAAATGCTTCGATTGAAATTGAGGCTATTGTAGATTTTAAAAATTAAAGGAAATGGGGAACAAGATGGAGAAAAATCTTGATACAACGCTAGATAAGAACTCTAATGTAGAAGAAGCCAATTTAAATTTAATGAATGTATTTAGTATTGGATTTGGAGGAGCTGTAGGATCAGGTATCTTTGTTTTATTAGGAGAAGGTATAGCAAAGACAGGTCGCTCAATTGTTTTAGCAGTTATTGTAGCAGTATTATTCATGTTAATTGCTAATTTCTTCAGTATAATTCTCTCGTCTATGTTTGTTTTAAAGGGTGGGGATTATAGTCAAAAAGCACTGGCTTTCAATCCATTATTAACAGGATTTAGTGGTTATGCAAATTTTTCTTTCGGCTTTTCTATAGCTATGTATGCTGTTGCAATTGTAGAGTATGCCAGCATAGTTTTCCCACAAATTATTCCTTATGGGAAACTAATATCGATAGGAATCATCACACTATTTTTTTTAGCTTCAACAAAAGGATCTAAATTCATTTCTGTTTTAAATAGTATAATGACTACTATATTGTTAGGTTCACTTTTTTTATTCATTATATTTGGGCTTCCTAAAGTAGAAACAAGTACATTTATTAATAATAACTTATTTACAAATGGATTTGGTGGGTTTATTGCTGCTGTTTCTATCATGTCTTTTGCTTGTCAAGGAATCACTCAAGGACCTGTCTCAGTAGCTGCTGTTACTAAGAAATCATCACGAACAATTCCTTTTGGAATATTACTAACAGCTCTTGCTCTTGGAATTGTATACGCTTTAATAGCTTATGTATCTTCAGGAGTTCTTCCAATTTCTGAGGTAGCTGGACAGAACTTAAGTTTAGTTGCAGATCGTGTATTTCCACAATGGATCTTCGTTATTTTCATACTAGGAGGCGCTGTATTTTCAATTGCAACTTCATTGTTAAGTATGATTACTATGGTACGATATCCTATTTTAAAGATTGCCGAAGACGGTTGGTTGCCGCAAATATTTACTAAAACTAATTCAAACGGGTATCCATATATCATCTATAGTTTGTTTTACATAGTAAGTATTCTTCCTATCTTACTAGACTTTAGTTTAGATGTAATTGTTTCCTTAATTATGATTCCACTAATGCTTATGAATGTCTATTTAAATTTATCGTGTATTAAAATTATAAAAGATCATCCTGATAGATGGAAAAATAGTGTGATTTATATGCCTACACCAATTATAAATACAATATGTATTTTAGCAGCTGTTTTTTCCGCTATTGTAGCTTATAACTTATTTATTATTTTGTCTATAAAAGAAATGTTTATGATGATTGGATTGTTAGTATTCTTCTTTGGGTATTCGTATTATAATCTTAAAACTAAACGAGTTAGCAAGAAACAGCTAGAAGCTAGTAAAGAAGCAATCATCAACGACAGCTTAAATTAAATAAAAATAATATTTTAACAATAATATTAAAAATAATGGAGGAATTATAAATGTCAAACAAATATGTTGCAGAACCATTCAGAATTAAAGCAGTAGAACCTTTAAAAGTACTCTCTAGAGAAGAAAGAGAAGAAAAAATTAAAGAAGCTAAATATAATACGTTCAATCTAGCTGGAGAAGATTGCTATATTGATTTACTAACGGATTCCGGTACCAATGCTATGAGTGACAAACAACAAGCAGCTCTAATGCAAGGTGATGAAGCTTACGCAGGATCAAGTAGTTATTACAGACTAGTTGACGCTGGAAAAGATATTTTCCAATATGATTTTATACAACCAGTGCACCAAGGAAGAGCTGCAGAAAAGGTATTACTTCCTTTATTACTAGAAGAAGGAAAATTCGCAATATCTAATATGTTCTTCGATACCACAAGAGCTCATGTTATTTTAGCAGGAGCAAGACCTATCGACTGCGTAGTAAAGGAAGCTAAAGACCCTAAAGTAAGATCAAAGTTTAAAGGAAACATGGATGTAGAGTTGATGAAGCAGGTAATTGAGGAAAAAGGGAAAGAAAAAATCGGGGCAGTAGTTATGACTATTACTAACAATTCTGCAGGAGGTCAGCCTGTTTCTATGGAAAACCTTCGAGAAGTTGGTGAAGTTTGTAAAAAATACGATTTACCGTATATTATTGATGCTGCTCGTTTTGCAGAGAATGCTCACTTTATAAAACGAGATGAAGAAGGCTATCAAGATGTATCAATTAAAGATATTGTACGCGAAATGTTCAGTTATGCCGATATGTTTACAATGTCCGCTAAAAAGGATGCCATTGTTAATATTGGTGGTCTATTAGGTATTAAAGATAAAGATAATCCATTAGTTATCAAAGTTAAAGCTAACACAATTAGTTACGAGGGATTCTTTACTTATGGTGGTTTAGCTGGGCGTGATATGGAAGCATTAGCAATTGGTTTATATGAAGGTATTGAAGAAGATTATCTCGAATACCGAATAGGACAAATGGAGTATTTAGCAGGGCGCCTCGATGAAGCAGGTATAGCATACCAAGCACCAGTAGGAGGGCATGGAGTATTTATTGATGCAGCAGAAATGTTCCCACACATTCCGTACCATGAATTTCCAGGACAAGTATTAGTTATTGAATTATACAAAGAAGCCGGTATACGTACTTGTGATATTGGTTCATATATGTTAGGGAATGATCCTGATACAGGTGAACAGTTAGAAGCTGACTTTGAGTTTACACGCTTGGCTATTCCACGGCGAGTTTATACTCAAGCGCACCTTGATATTATGGCAGATGCACTAATTGCTATAAAAGAACGTGCAGATGAAATTCAAAAGGGATACAGAATTACTTGGGAACCTCCAATTTTAAGACATTTCCAAGCCTCACTAGAACCAATTAAATAATTATTTTAAAGAATCTGAGCTTCACCTAAAAATGAAGCTCAGATTTTATTTTTAAATATAAGGGAGGATATTTATCGATATGAGTAAAAATAATATCTTACTAATATCAGATTTCGTCGGCATCGGAAAAGTTGCATTATCGGTAATGATTCCAATATTAAACACTTTAGAGACAAATGTTTCTTACTTACCGACAGCAGTTGTCTCCAATAATTTTGACTATAAGCAAGTAATTGTCGAAGATCTAACTGAATTTATGGAAAACACACAAAACACTTGGAAAGAATTGGACTTTCAATTTGATACTATTACAACTGGAATTTTGATGAACCCAAAACAAGTAGAAATTGTCAAAGACATTGTAAATTATCATAAAAAGAAACCTGTTATTATTTCAGATCCAATTATGGGGGACAACGGTAATATTTATCCAGGTTTATCTAAAGATCTAATGGAAGCATCTAAGTTAATAGCTTTAGAAGCAGATGTTTTAATTCCAAACCTTACAGAGTTTTGCTTAATTATTGGAGAAAATTATCCTAAGCCGAATGAGCTAAACGATTCTTTATTGAGATCATGGTTAGAAAAAGCAAAAAAACAAGGAATAAAGTCAACTATTGTAACATCTGTAAAAATAAATCAGAACTACTATGTTTATGGATATTCAAAAGAAGAAGATATCTTTAGAGTAAAATTTGACCATATACCAGTTCAAGTAGGAGGGACAGGTGATATATTTACTTCTCTTCTGATAGGCAAATATAAGAAAGGTGAAAACCTACAAATGTCTGTCGAATATGTTACTCAGGTATTATCTAGTATTATTAAAGCTGAGTATCAGAATGATATAGTGAACAGTGTGAATGAAATAGAAATACAAAAATATCTCAATAAAATTCATAATATGAGTTTGTCTTAAGAGTAATTAAGACAAACTCAACAAAATAGCTGAATAGATTGATAACTAAAGGATAGGGT
>NZ_JBQDAA010000205.1:0-4084 GCF_052089545.1 Tissierella sp.
TCTACATAAGTATCTCTCATAAGAGAGGTGATTTTAATCTTTTTATGTACTTTATCAAGACTTGCTATCATAATACTATCAGATCTACCACCGTTTAGGGCATCTGGTTCATCTAATCCAAAAAGTGCTATATTCATTACATCCTTATCTTCCATTACATCGTCGCTTATACCAAGATCTACATCATCTGTAGGTATTTTGACATTGTCTAATTTATTTAAAGTATTATATCCATATACTATAACTGCTCCTATAATTGCAAATAAAATCATGGAGCTTAGAAACACTTTTAAAAAGGATCTTCTTTTTCTACGACGTTTCTTTCGTTCCTTTCGGGACATTTGATTCTTCCTCCTAACCTAAATTTAAATTATGAAATATATCTTTATTATTATATCACAATTATACAAAATATAGTAAAAAATATATTAATAACACATTAATTACATATTTGTACTTTGTTTTATTATGTAGATTTATATTATAATATTGAATATTTTGTAAATATTTGGGTAAATGTTTCTAATATCAATATAAAAGGAGAGTGATATTTTATGGAAGGTTTACTGGAGAAAAGAAGAGTTAATACGCATAAAGGAAACTATGGACGTGTTGGAATCATCGGAGGTAGTATAGGGTTTACTGGAGCACCTTATTTAGCATCACTTGCTTCTCTTAGGGCAGGCTCTGGATATGCTTATACTCTTGTACCAGGTGAAATATCTGAGGTGATGAGTGTAAAACTTACGGAGGCAATTGTAAGACCTATTGACGACAATAGGAAAGGTAGTTTTACTATGGAATCCTTGCAAGATATACTTAAATACACAAAAGATATGGATGCTTTAGCAATAGGCTCTGGTATGGGGGTGGATGCAGATAGAACTTACATAGTTAAAAAAATCATAAAAAATGTAAATGCACCAATAGTTTTAGATGCAGATGCTATAAATTGTATTTCAAATGATCCTGATATGTTAATGGAACATAAAGGCATTATAATAGCAACACCTCATCCAGGAGAGATGGCTAAGTTTTTAGATATAAGTATAGAAGAACTTCAAAAAAATAGAGTGCATTATAGTGAATTAATATCTAAAAGATACAATATAATAATAGTTTTAAAGGGATATAAAACTGTAGTTGCACATCCAAATGGTCATACATATATAAATAATACAGGAAATCCAGGTATGGCTACAGCTGGAACAGGAGATATACTTACTGGTATGATAGCTTCATTTTTAGGACAAGGTATAGATCCTTTTGATTCAGCAAAACTTGGAGTTTATATTCACGGAATGGCAGGAGATATAACTCAGGAACAAGTAGGGGAATATGGTATGATAGCAAGTGACATTATAAACAATATACCGATGGCTATAAATTCATACAATTCACAAAAATAAGAAAATGCTTGACAAAATACTTTATCCGTGTTAAGCTTATATACAAATTAAATACAAAGCCTCATCCTATTCCTGGTTGAGGTAGAGGCGCAAGATGTTAAGAGTAACTATTATGGAGGTTGGAAACTGTAGATATAATGGTAAAAGGGGCACTTGCCGAAGTTTTAAACACCAAAGTTTAATTCTGGGACTATATTTTAATAGATATAGGACTGTCACCAATATACATACTCAGTATATTGATGTTGAGCTATCTCATTTAGAGTCAGAAAGGAGAGGTGTAATAGTAAGTCGATGATACACCTGATAGCCATTAGGTGTTTTTTTTATACAAAAAAATAGAAAAAGGAGAGATTATAATGAGAAAAAAATTTATTAGTATTATGGTATTATCACTTATAGGACTTTTTATATTAGGCGGTTGTGCAGCAGAAGATGAAAGTAAAACAAATGGTGAAGAGGCAGGCGATGGTGAGGAAACAGAAAATGTTGAAAATACAGATACGTTTAAAGTAGGACTTGAAGCAGGATATGCTCCATTTAACTGGACACAACTTGATGATGCAAATGGTGGAGTTCCAATACAAGGTTCAAAAGAATTTGCTGGTGGATATGATGTTCAAATAGCTAAAAAAATAGCAGATGGTTTAGGTAGGGAGTTAGAAATAGTTAAAATAGGTTGGGATGGTCTTGTTCCTTCACTTAATTCAGGTATGGTAGATGCTATAATAGCAGGCATGAGCCCTACTGCTGAAAGAAAAGAGTCTATAGACTTTTCCGAGAACTATTATAATTCAGACCTTGTAATGGTAGTAAAAAAAGGTGGAGAATATGAAGACGCTAAGGTTTTAGATGATTTTTCTGGTGCAAATATTACAGCTCAACTTAATACTTTCCATTATAGTGTAATAGATCAAATAGATGGAGTTAATAAAGATACAGCTATGTCAGACTTCCCAGCTATGAGAGTAGCACTTGAATCTGGAATAATAGATGGTTATGTTTCAGAAAGACCAGAGGGTGTAAGTGCTTCAGCTGCAAATGATAACTTCTATATGGTGGAATTTGAAGAAGGATTTGAGGCTTCAGAAGAAGATACAGCTGTTGCTGTAGGACTTAAAAAAGGTAGCGATCTTATTGATGATATAAATGAAATCGTGGAAGAAATTTCACAAGAAGAAAGACAAGAAATAATGGATGATGCAATATTAAATCAACCATCAGCTAATTAGTAGTAATTTAAGGAGAGAAAATAAATGAGTTTAGAAGTTATGAAAAATATGCTTATAAAGAACTGGCCCTTTTTTCTAAGAGGGGCCGGTATCACACTGTGGATATCTATTATAGGAACTATAATAGGAGCTATCATAGGGCTTTTAGTAGGAGTTGTAAGAACAATACCTCTACCTGAAGAAGGTGGAAAAAGAACAGTTCTAAGGATCGTAAATAGGATACTTGCAATGTACATAGGTTTTTTCAGAGGTACTCCTATGATGGTTCAAGCTATGGTAATATATTTTGGTACTGCAAGTGTGTTTCAAATACAGATAAATAGGCTATTTGCAGCTATATTTATAGTCTCTATAAATACGGGAGCATATATGTCGGAAATTGTAAGAGGAGGAATCAACTCTGTAGATAAAGGGCAGTTTGAGGCAGCTCATGCTATAGGGATGGACCATGTTACTACCATGAAAGAAATAATACTTCCACAGGTTATAAGAAACATACTACCTGCTACAGGAAATGAGTTTGTAGTAAATATAAAAGATACTTCTATGCTTAGTGTTATAGGGGTTACGGAACTCTTTTTCCAAACAAATTCTATTGCGGGAGCTTCCTTTAAGTATACAGAAGCGTTTTTTATTACAAGTGTAATATATCTTGTAATGACTATGACTGTTACTAAGATTCTTAGAACTTTTGAAGATAAGTTGGCGGGAGCAGATACTTATTCTATGGTAGAGGACAAGGTGGAGTAAGATGAGTGGAAAGGAAAAGATAATGGATAAAATAATTAATATAAATCATTTAAAAAAGAGTTTTGGAGATAATGAAGTTTTAAAAGATATAGATTTTCATGTAAACTCTGGAGAGGTTGTTTCCATAATAGGATCATCTGGTTCAGGGAAATCTACACTACTTAGATGTATAAATCTACTTGAAAAACCAAGTGGTGGAGAAATAATGTATAGAAATGAAAATATATTAGCTAATAATAACGATATAAACAAATATAGAACTCACCTTGGTATGGTGTTCCAAAACTTTAATCTATTTAATACTTTAAATGTATTGGAAAACTGTACAATAGGTCAAACAAAGGTTTTAAAAAGAGCAAAAAAAGAAGCGGAGAAAATAGCAATAGAAAACCTAAAAGTTGTAGGAATGGATAAGTATGTAAATGCTAGACCAGCTCAGCTGTCAGGTGGACAAAAGCAAAGAGTTGCTATAGCAAGAGCTCTTTCTATGGAGCCGGATGTACTTCTCTTTGACGAACCTACTTCAGCACTTGATCCTGAAACTGTTGGAGAAGTTTTAAGAGTTATGAAAGAATTAGCAAGTAAAGGTCTTACTATGGTAGTTGTAACTCACGAGATGGAGTTTGCAAGAGATGTATCTGATAGAGTTATTTTTATGGATAATGGAGTTATAGTAGAAGAAGGGCCTCCAAC
>NZ_JBQDAA010000206.1:0-4082 GCF_052089545.1 Tissierella sp.
ATTTATTATATCATGTCCGAGTTTTTATTGTATAATTAAGTGTAACCTATCCACTTGTTCTAAATGTAAAAATGCGTCAATTGCAAAAGTATAATGTTGGGATGATACTGAGAAAGCAATTATATCTTCATCTGTCTTAAAATTTTCAAAGATCCCGTCTTCTAAATGGAGCATGGCATATGCATATTGTAATAAGGCGTTTCCATCTTCAGTTAATGAAACACCTTTTTTAGACCTATTAAATATAGTAATATCTAGTTCTGATTCTAAATCTGCAATCATAGTACTTATACTGGGCTGAGATACGTACAATTTTTCCGATGCTGCACTGAAAGAACCCGCCTCGTGAACAGCCACCACATACCTGAGTTGTTGTAATGTCATTTCAATCCCCTTTCTATTTGAAAACCTATTCTTAACCTTACTATCTTTCAATATTATAAAATTACCTCACCTTAAATTACAAGATAAGTATAACATATATCCTAAACTTATCCATTATCCTAAGCTTATTCATAATATTAGAAATCATAATAGTTATCTAAAACTTTTTCGAATTTAATAAAACGTTTTCATATGTTATGATTAATTCAAGAACTTATTGATTAGATAGTAATAACCTATCCTATCTTCTTTTGAAATCAAATTATATTATCATCAATAAGTCTCTTAGAAATAAAAAATTCGAGAAATCGTTTCTCAAATTTATCTATCTTTAGTATTTTTTAGGATTACAAAAAGAGGAGGAGTTTTATGAGCGATAAAGTTAATAAAATTGATAACGCTATTAACTATAAGGAAGTTTTTTTCATCGGTCTTGCATTTTTTGCTACATATTTTGGTGCTGGAAATCTGATTTTCCCCCCATTTTTAGGACTAGAAACCGGTAATCTAGGGGTTAGTGGGGCTATTGGCTTGACCACATCAGGTATATTTTTACCTATTGTTGCACTAATAATGTTGGGTTTTGCAGGGTCAATACATTCTATAGCGGTACATGTCCATGAAAAATTTGCTACTATCATAGTAGCTTCCATTATGATATTTGCTACATTCGTTTCTATACCAAGAACTGGTGCAATAGGAATTGAGCTTGGTCTTCAAAGTATATTTTCTCAAGCGCCTTATGTAGCTGCAGTTGCAGTATATTTCATACTTGCATTATATTTTTCATATCAAAAAGAAAGTGTACTAGATAAAATTGGTAAATACTTAACACCTATAATGGTTATTTGCTTGCTATTAGTTGTAATAAGAGGAGTAATGAATCCAGTAGGAGTACCACAAGGGACAGGAATTAAAAATTCTTTCTTCAATTCTTTTTTAGGCGGTTATCAAACTGGAGATCTATTGGTATCTTTTATGATGGCCGACTTCTTTTTAAATACTTGCCGTAAAAAAGGCTATACATCTAGAAAACAACTTGGGAAAGTAAATGCTATGGCTTGTGTTGTTGCTTTCGTTTGCCTCTTAATAATATATGGTGGCCTATATTATCTTGGTGCAGGTGCTAGTGGCCAATATCTTGAAACAATAGGAAGAACTGATTTACTGATTGATTTAGTAAGAAGAGTTGGTGGAGGATTCTTGATGTCAATCTTGGGAGTAGCAGTTGTATTAGCTTGTCTTACAACAGCGACAGGACAAATTTCAGCAGTTTCTGATTTTTTCGAACGTGAAAGCAAAGGAAGGCTAAGTTATAAATCCTTGGTAATAGGAGTAAGTATACTTTCTTGCCTAATTGCTTTTATAGGTGTAGACAATATAGTTAAGTTTACTAACCCATTATTTACAGCACTTTATGCCCCATTACTTGGTCTTACAATTTTAGGATTCTTTGGTAAATGGATTCCAAATGATGGTTTTTATAAAGGTTCTATATTTTTAACTTCAATTTATAGTATAAGCGAAGCTATTAATGAATTCACTGGTAGTTCAATTGGATTCCTAGATTCTTTCGTTACACAAATGCCTTTAGCTGGACAAGGCTTTGGTTGGATTATTCCTTTCGTAGTTGGCTTAATAATCGGTGGAATTTTATATCCTAGAATAAGTGGAAATAAAGAATTAATAAATTAAACAACAAGTAGAAATAGAAATGGATGAGAGTCTTAGAGACTACTTATCCATTTCTATTTCTACCCAATCTGGCATTAAATATTTTATTAATCAAAAGAATAAGATAATTTCACGTTGTAAGAGGAACTTATTATAATTTAACCTGAATTATTCACAGAACTTTAATTTAACTTAAAATAATATAAACTGCCTTTTAGAAGTTTCAAAGATCAATAAGTGATGATTTTCATCTAAAAATGGACATAACTATCCTGTAATCACTATTTTTGATTTTAAAACTTTCAAGGTCCAACTCTAAATCATTCTAATTGAGGCATTTTTCTTATGTTTTCAAAGGTTTCAAAGAATTCTTTTTTATATGGACAAGAGCTACAAAGTTTAAATATCAGATACCTTCCTGAACGAATGACTTTTGAAGCTATCTTTATTAACTTTAAACGAATTGTATCTATCAGCATTTTATTCATGTTCTCAGGTAGAATTAGCCTTTTAAACCAGTTAAATAAGTTGTAGGCTAGGATGTGCATTTGTAAACGGTTTTCATTTACTATCATATCCCTGCTACTAGTTGAATTGAAATTAAAACCAAGTTTGCATTCTTTGATAAAGTTTTCCATTGTTCCTCTATTGGCATAAAACTTAATAGTTTCAAAAGGAGTCATAGACATATTAGTCACAATAAAAGTATATTGATAAGTGAATTGATTTGATGGCTTTTCTATCTTTATTACAACTCGTCTAGGATAATCCCAGCTAGCTGCCTGGTAGTAAAACTCATCATAAACTATCTTATAATCTAACTTGTTATCTACTGTTAATTCATCCAGTGATTCAGTAGCACTTTGAGATAATTTGTAAAGATTTTGATTTGCTTTTAATCGAATAACGTAAGACACCCTATTATTTTCACATTGTATAAATAAATCTGAAGTGGCAAATCCACTATCCCCTCTAAGATAAAGATCAGTCTCTGGATAATCATTAAAATATTCATCTAATACTGGTTTCATAAAAGCTACAACTCCAGTACTACTGTAAGCAGATCCATTTCGGAGTTCAGCTTTAAGCAAATCACCTGTTAGACCATCAAAACACATTAAGGGATGATATCCCCTGGATTGATAGTGGAAGTTGAAATTTTCACCTTCTTGTTTACCATAGGTTTTAAGTAGAGTAGAATCTAAATCAAGAAGTATCATTTCAGGATCATTTAAGCTATAGATATATTTTCTTAAAGTAATTAAAATTTCATTAAATTGCTCAAGAGTTTTATCATCCATACGGTTGAAAAACCTTGACAATGTCGGCTGTGAAGCTAAACCGTCTTTATCTAGAATAGCATTTATAACAGGTTCATCAGTTAATTCATCAGCATCATTATCATTGAAATATCTTGCTAAAACTTGGTAAATTACTTGTAATAGATTTTCATGGTCTTTATGATTACGAATTGATGAGTCAGTTGTTTTAAATATATTCTGAATAATTTTATGGAAACCAATCTTTTGGGCAAATTCTTTGATAAGAAGTAGACCAGAATCAGAAGATAAATCTCCACCATCAAAATTAATTTTAATTTTATTATTGCTTTTTAGTTGAAAATTAGTTACAATAGACATAAGGGTTCCTCCTTTGTTTTTGTGATGGTTGTCTTAACTACATTTTAACAAAGTTGGAGCCCTTTTTCTATACTTTTATCTTCACTTATTAAGTGAAAAATTTAAAGTGATAGACCATAGTAAATACAATCTATTGATGCTACATTATTAAATTGTTGTGAATAATTCAGGTTAATTAGTATTTTATCAATAGTTTTTATGTTGTTGTTAACAACAACATCTTTTTCAGCTAGTAATAAACAAGAACATTTTCAAAAAATAAATGAATTAATGAATAAGTCACCTTATTCAATTTTAGAGGTTAGTGATGAAAATAATTTTGATACAAAAAACATTAAAACATTATCAAGAAATCAAGTTGAGCAATTATCAAACGATCAATTG
>NZ_JBQDAA010000207.1:0-4072 GCF_052089545.1 Tissierella sp.
TTGATACTCTTTTTTCTCCCATATCATATACTAATATAATAAACATATATTTACCACCTAGATACAAATGGAGAATAATCTTTTTCTCCAATTATATGCTTTTCTAATTTATACAATTCTAGTCTTATAAGTCTTCTATATGATACATTTCTTCCTAATTCTCTATGTTTTATAGTAGCTCTTAATCTATCATCAAATTCCTTTACAAATAGTTTCCTTGCATTTTCTTTTAAAACTACACCATTTAAATCATCTTCAAAATCCTTTTTTGTTATCATCTTTTTACTTATAAGTGTAAAGATAAGTCTATCTACTATTATAGGTTTAAAGATTTCAGCTAAATCTAAATTGAGAGTAAAGCTTCTAAAATTAGTAGTATGTAAATAACCTATTCTAGGATCCAAGTGTGTTTTATAAATTTCTGACAGTACAATTACATACATCACAGAATTTCCAAAGCTAATAAGAGAGTTTAATTTGTTTTCTGGGGGTCTTCTTGTTCTTTTCATAAATTCAAAATCGCTTCCTTGTAATATCTCATCAAATCCTCTATAATATACCTCTCTTATATTCCCTTCTATACCCATTAATTGATTTATGTCTTTACATCTATATATTTCTTTCGATAAATTTTCTATATGATTTTCTACTTGTTTTAACTCCTTGCCTCTATTTTTATAATATCTAATTACATTTAGCATATTTTTATAACTACCTTTTACGAATGCTTTTGCTAATTCAAATCTTTTGTCATTATCTAAGTAATGTTCTGATTGTTTGAGGATAATATGACCTGAATTTAAATGTTCTCTTGGATAAAATGACCCCATATAATATCCATAGTAATTAAAAAAATGAATTATTATTTCCTTTTGAGAAATATAATCTAAGAATTTTTTATTAAGTGTTACTTCACCAAATATAAATATATCACTGGTATCTTCTATAGGTATAAAATTTCTTTTTTCTTCAGTCTCAAAATAAATTGTATTATCTTTTCTCTTTATTTCTCCATCATTAAATATATAAATTATTTTTTTCATAAAATCCTCCTTTATGACCAACAAAATTCGTTATATGCACAATTCCTACAAAAATTTATTTTCACAGGCTCAATTGGATGATCTTTATGGATTAATTCCAAAATATTTTTTTCCATTACTTTAATTTTTTTTATTAATTCATCATTTAATATAACTTCAATTCTCTTTTTTTCTTTAGGAAACATTAAAACACCTTCACCATTTATTCCATATTCTTTTAACCTGTATAGATAATATGCTAATTGCATTCTCGCACTTTCTTTATATTTAGAACTTTTTTTCATTTCTCCAACTAAAATATTACCTTTACTTTTCTTTATGATATCAACTTTTATATTTCCTATAGATATTTCTTTTTTATCACGCGAATATGAATTATCATGCATAAATCTACCTATATCCATAAATTTATTATCTTGATCTGCTATTATGCTTCTAGACATAAGCCATACTTCTCTTTTGCAAATATAATAATACCAAACTAAAGTACCATTAACATTTACATCATTCATTTTATCCCCTCTTTACATAAAAATATATCCACCAATATCATCTCTTTTAAAACCAGTATTATTATCATACACTCTTTTCTTATCTTCAAAAGGCATTGTTATAATTTTATTATAATTATCTATATCAAATTCCCCTATAAATTTATCCGGTAAAGATATCATATATTCTCTCATTTCAGGTGTTATTTTTAGTAATTTTTTATACTTTTCTTTATAATCTTTTATATTTTTAATTTCTTTATATCTTTCTAGTAATTCTACAGATTCCTCATCTATTTGAAAAAAAACATCAATATAGTTTGGCCTATTAGCTATTACTGAAAAACCTATTATAGTCTCAAAATCTAATGCATCCATAGCACTCTTATATTCACTAAATATATCATCTGTATTTTTCTTTTGATATACCTCTTTAAAATAATTTTCTATTAATTTTAAGAAATCTGATTCTTTTATTGTTTTATCTTGAAGTATGTCCCTAGTTATATTTAATAATATGGAGCCATATATATATTTTCCAAATAACTCTTCCTTTTCATTAATCATTTTTACTACTTTGACTTTTCCTTCAGACATATTATTTCTATTACACCTTCCTGCAGCCTGTATTATACTATCAAGTGGCGCAAGATCTCTTATTACATAATCAAAATCTAAATCAACCCCAGCTTCCACTACTTGAGTAGATATAACTATAGGCTTATATTTCATAGATTTTTTGATTGTATCTATCCTTAATTTTCTTTCTTTTGGTATAATATTAGTGGATAGATATATAACCTCTCTATCTAAATCTTTAATCTCTTTATATATTTTTAAAGATTGTCCTATTGTATTACAAATTATTAGGTAAGATTTATCTTCTTCTAAATCATCCATAAAATCTTCTGTAAACTCTTTCAATGTAACCTGATAATCATTATATTCTAATTCTACTCTATTTAACATTTTAAAATACTTTTCATAATTATCTAATAATTCTATGCTTTCTTGTAATATTACTGGCTTTGTAGCTGTCATTGTGATTACCCTACAATCTAATTCTATTGCTATTTTCTTAAGTAAATAATCTATTAGTCTCCAATATTTTATATCGATACTTTGAAGTTCATCTAATATAATTATGGATCCCTTTATAGAATGTAATTTTTTAAGCATTTTGTTTCTTCCACCCAATATTGATTCAAAAAATTGTACAAAAGTAGTTATAATTATTGAACTATGCCAACTTTCTGTAAGTAATTTAGATTGATCTAAATCGTAATTATTATCTTTGCTTTTATAATCATATTCTGTAAGACTATGGTGCTTTATTAAATATTCACTAGAATTTTCATGAAAATCATTTAAATTCTCATATAATTTATATATTTCATTATAATTTTGATCTATTATAGAAGTGAAAGGCAAAGCATATATTATTTTTCTATTCCCATGATATTCAGATAATTTTCTTGCAGAATAAAACCCTGCAAGTGTTTTGCCTGTCCCTGTAGGCGCAGTTATATAAAATAATCTCTCATTATAATTCTTTTCTATATTCTTTTGTATTGACTCAAAAACTTCTCTTCTAATAGATGAAAATCCTTCTACCTTAGGAAATTTTTCATTATATAAATCCAATAAATCGTCATAATTAATATTACTTACATCGTTTAACTGAGTTTTAGAAGCACTGATTTTATCACCATCAATTAGAGCAGAATATATTAATTGGTGTTTATAGAACAATTCTTCATTAGACATGCTAGAGTATAATTTTCTTAAATGAAACAGTGTTTTTTCTATAGGCCTATAATTCAAGAAATCACTAAACTCTTTTTCTAAATTTATTTTTTTCATATCTTTCAATATAAATTCTTTATTCTCTTGCATATCATCTAACTGTTTATTTATATCCTCTATTTCAATTTCAAGATTTCTTATATCTTTTTTGTTTTTAGGTAATTTATTTTTTATATCTTTCAAGTTTCCATGATGATGCACTATAACACTATATATTACTAGAGGAAGATAGCTATCTTCCCCTAGTTTGTTAGTTGCTACATATCCTCCAAAAACAGCCGATATATAACTATGATCTGCTAATACATTTCTATATGCCTTATTATATAATCTTTTTTGAAAATGAGTGGTATACTTTCCAAAGTCATGTGATTTAGCAGCTATCTCTAAACAATATAAAATATCCTCATTATCAGCATACATGAACTTCTTTGAATTTTCATATACTTCTTTTATATGCTCAATTAAAGGTACATCTGGATGAGATTCAAATTTCATATTAACACCTCTACATAAATAATATATTTTCTTCTATATTATTATATTTTAATTTTATGCAATCTTCGTTTAACATAACAGGAAGCTTATTTGTATTTTCATCATATATATATGATTCTACTAATTTTATCTCTCTGCCTTTTCCAAATTCTCTTGCCATCCTTTCCTTTACTAACATTACATCATTATTGTTTATATCTGTTATTTTTATACCCCTACTTTTTATTTTACTTA
>NZ_JBQDAA010000208.1:0-4069 GCF_052089545.1 Tissierella sp.
AACACTTTATAAAGACTGGTAATTATTTAAAAATAGAAGAAGAGTCTCATATTCAAAAGGGAGTATTTGTAACTATAAAAAAAGATGGAATTCTTAGAGGCTGTATAGGTACAACTAGCCCAACTACAAGTAGTATTGAGAGAGAAATAATAGAAAATGCTGTCTCAGCTGGAACAAGAGATCCAAGATTTGATAGGGTAGAAAAAGAAGAAGTGGGCAAAATAATTTATTCAGTAGATGTACTTTCACAAGCAGAAGCTATAGATTCTATAGATGATTTAGATGTAGAAAAATATGGTATTATTGTAAGTAAAGACAGAAAAAGAGGACTTCTACTTCCAAACCTAGAAGGAGTAGATACAGTAAATGAGCAAATAAATATAGCGCTTGAAAAGGCTAATATAAGAAAAGATGAAAACTATAAGATTGAAAGATTTAAAGTAAAAAGATATAGTTAGGAGTTGATAATTTTGAAAGAAGCTATGCACTATGATAAATTGGATAAATCCTATGTAAAGTGTAATCTATGTCCCCATTACTGTGTTATAAAAGATGGAGATTTTGGCATATGTAGGGTTAGAAAAAACAATGGTGGAAGCCTATATTCTTTAAACTATGGAAAAATAAGCTCTTATGGATATGATCCTATAGAAAAAAAGCCTCTTTTTCACTTTTATCCCTCTTCGACCATATTTTCAATAGGAAGCTTTGGATGCAATCTATCATGTGACTTTTGTCAAAACTATGAAATGGTGTATGACAGCGCCTATGCCAAAGATATAAAGTATGATGAAATAATAGATTTAGCTAGTGAAAATGATTCTATAGGAATTGCCTTTACCTACAATGAACCAAGTATTTGGTATGAGTATATACTAGATATTGCAAAACAGACTCATGAGATAGGCCTTAAAAATATAATGGTTACAAATGGATATATAAATGAAGAGCCTTTAAGAGAGTTACTACCATATATAGATGCTATGAATATAGATTTAAAGGCAATAAACAATTCATTTTATAGGGATGTATGTGGAGGAAGCCTAGATCCTGTACTTAAAACTATAGAAATAGCAAATTCTAAGGGTGTTCATATTGAAGTTACAAGTCTTTTAATAGAGGGTGCAAATAGTGAAAATGAAGAAATGAAAACTCTAGGTAGAAAAATATCTACTATAGATAAAAGCATCCCCCTACATTTAAATAGATATTTTCCTGCATACAAGATGAATCTACCTGCTACAAGTTTAGAAATGTTAACCCAATCTAGTGAAATTTTAAAAGAGTATTTAGATTATGTTTATATAGGAAATGTAAGAGGTATAGATAAGAACACATATTGTCCATCTTGTGATGTTAAGCTTATAGATAGAAATATAGTAACAAGATTAGCAGAAATAAAAAATGGTAAATGTATTAAATGTGGTAGGGGTGTAAATATTAAATACTAGGATGGTTCTATGGGAAAAAATAATTTAGCAATACAATTAATTTTAATACTTTTTTTAACTATTTTAAATGCTTTTTTTGCTGCGTCAGAAATGGCTATTGTATCTACAAATAAAAAGAAGATAAAAAACAAAGCAGAAAAAGGAGATAAAAAGGCTAAGATGCTTTTACAAATATTACATGAGCCATCTAAATTTTTATCTACTATACAGGTAGGTATAACATTTGCTGGTTTCTTTTCATCAGCATCAGCTGCTGTAGGAATATCTGATGACTTAGGTAAAACCTTAACAAGTATAGGTATTCCATTTGGGAAGGATATTGCTTTTATAGGTGTAACTCTTTTACTGTCATATATAATTCTTGTCTTTGGAGAATTAGTACCAAAGAGAATAGCACTTCAAGATGCAGAAAAGTTTGCTATGATTGCAATAAAACCTATTAATATATTTGCTAAGCTTATGAAACCATTTGTTAGTTTTTTATCTTTTTCTACAAATACTCTTATAAGACTTTTAGGTTTTAATAATGAATCAGTAGAAGAAAAGGTTACTTTGGAAGAAATAAAATCTTTAGTTAATGTAGGTCAAAAGCAAGGTGTTATAAATCCAATAGAAAGAGAAATGATAGATAGCGTTATAACTTTTGATGATAGGGTTGCAAAAGAGATAATGACAGATAGAACTGAAGTTTTGATGATTGATATAAATGAATCAAAAGATATAAATTTAGATAAAATGTTAAACTTCCAATACTCAAGAGTTCCTGTATTTAAAGACTATATTGACAACATAATAGGTGTACTTTATTTAAAGGATTATCTTCTTCATGCATATGAAACTGGGTTTAAAGATATAAATATAAAGGATGTTATGAGAAGTCCTTACTTTGTGCCAGAATATAAAAATGTAAATGATCTTTTTTTAGAACTACAAAAAACTAGAAATCACTTTGCTATACTTATAGATGAATATGGAGGCTTTGCTGGAATAGTTACTATGGAAGATATTATAGAAGAGATTGTAGGAGAAATTGAAGACGAGTATGATTATGAATCAGAGATAAAAAGAGTTGATAAGAATGTTTACTATACAAAGGGAAGCGTGACTATCAAAGATTTAAAAAATAGATTAGATTTAAAACTTGATGAAGATCCAGAACATTATGATAGTCTGGGAGGATTTCTCATACATCTTTTAGGACATATTCCAAAAGCAGGAGAAGAAAATATTATAAAATATAAAAATATAGAATTTAAAATAGAAAAAATAAGAAAAAGAAAAATAAAAAATGTTAAAATAACTATAGTAAAAGATGAAGAAGAAAATAAGTAATAAAAAAGGAACTAAATTTAGTTTCTTTTTTATTGCTTATTTTTATATTTAATGATAATATAGTTAGTGTGCTAACTATATTAAATAATAAGGTGAGAAGATGAATATTGGATTTTTAATAAATTATTGTTCTAAACTATTAAGAAATAAACTAAACAGAGAACTTGAAAAAGAAGGCATTACGGTTTCACAGTTTGCGGTAATAAAAGATATTGAAATAAACTCTTTTATTGATGAAAAAGAACTAGGAGTAAGGGCAGTAAAAATAGCAGAGAGATTGGATATGGATAAGCCAACCATATCTGGGATAATAAATAGGCTTATAGATAAAGGATATATAGAAAAAACATCAAATTCTAAAGATAAGCGATCTTTTATATTAAAACTTACTTTAAAAACCAAAAACAAATTATCAAGTTTAGAAAAAATAAATGATGGGGTAATAAGTGATGCTTTAAAAGGATTAGATGAAAAAGAAGTAAAAGAATTTAAAAGTACAATAAAAAAAATAATAGAAAATATAAGGTGAGAAAAATGGATAAATATTTAGTAACAGGTGCAAGTGGTAATATTGGTAGGTATGTAGTAGAAGAGTTATTAGCTTTAGGAAAAAATGTAAAAGTAGCAGTTCGTAATATTGAAAAGGCTAAAAAGATATTTAAAAATAAAAAAGAGATAGAATTAGTAAAATTTGATTTTTTAGATAAAAATACTTTTGAAAATGCACTCCAAGGGGTTAAAGGAATATTTTTAGTTAGGCCTCCAAAGCTTGCAGATCCTGAAAAAGATATCTTACCTTTTTTGGAAATTGTTGAAGAAATAAAGATAGAAAAAATTGTCTTTATATCTTTATTGGGAGTGGAGAAAAATCCAATAGTGCCCCATAGAAAGATAGAAGATATGATAAAAGACTTAAAGATACCATATGTCTTTTTAAGGCCAAGTTTTTTTATGCAAAATTTAAATACAAATCATAGAGATGAGATTAAAAATAGAGATGAATTATATATACCAGCTGGAAAATCAAAGACAAGCTTTATAGATACAAGGGATATAGGAAGAGCTGCTGCTATTACTTTAATAGATGAAAAATATAGAAATACAGCTATAACATTAACTGGAAAAAGAGCAATTGACTATTATCAAGTATCAAAAACTTTGTCAGAAGTTCTAAATAGAAAGATAGAATATAAAAATCCATCTCTTTTAAAGTTTAGGAAGGAAAGAATAAAAATAAATACCCCTAAAGAGTTTGCAAATGTAATGACTCTTTTATATCTTATGAC
>NZ_JBQDAA010000209.1:0-4055 GCF_052089545.1 Tissierella sp.
GCAAGATTTCTATTTTTGTTGTTCAGTTTTTATAGATAGTTTCGCAATTACTTAATTTAATCATTTAATAAAATTAAAAATTAGCTAAAAATATATCTGATAATATTTGCACCAAATTAAATTCATCTTTTTTAAATTCCTTTTCACTTATAGATATACAAGTATAAACTATACCTTCTATACTACCATTTTTAATTAAGGGTACATATATTATTGATTTCCAATCTGGTGCTCCTGTTAATGTATTAATTCTATCATAATTATCCCAATCAATAAAGCATTCAGGCTTTTTATAAGATAATGCTCTATTGATAATGTTCAATTTATACTTTGATGTTTTAGAAGATCTAGTTTTAATTCTATTTTTAACAATAGAATCACTTATTTTAAACCCTTTAATAAATGTTAAATGTGCTTCCTCTACATCTAGGTTTTCTATTAAAATATCTAAAAATATATTTCCTTTTTCTTTTAAATCTAAACTTTTTTTAATTAAATTTGTTGTTTTTATTATAGCAAGTGCTATTTTATCATCTATACTACATATATCAAAAGAATCTTCTTGATAATTCTTATAATCATCTTCTCTTTTCGAGTATGAACTTTCCCAAACAGCAACTGAATTTTTTCCTAGTTTATCCTTTGCAAAATATAATGCTTCATCTCCTTTTTTTGTAAGTATTTCTCTCAACTTGCTATGTGTAGGATAGTGAGATACTCCTATGGCTACCGATAGTTTCCTCTCTAATCCTGATATTGATATATTACCAACTTTCCTTCTAATCTTTTCAGCTATTTTAATTCCTTGGCTTAAATCAGTGTCTAATAGTGCTATGATAAATTCATCACCACCATATCTACATACCAAATCTGTTATTCTTGTATTATTTATTAAAACTAGTCCTATTCTTTCTAATACATTATCCCCTTTTAAATGACCACATGTATCATTTATCTTTTTAAAATCATCTAAATCTAACATCAACAAAGTAAATTCTGCATTCCTATCTACATCTTTGTCTATATAGCTTTGTAAACTTGAATCAAAATATTTTCTAGTCATTGTATTTGTTAATTTGTCTGTGTTTGTAATATTTTTCAACATATAGTTTTCTACATTTAAATAAACTAACTTAGAGATACCTTTCAATTTATTGAAGTTTTTATGACTAAATTTATTTATATAACTGTTTGTTTCTAAATAAATATAACCTTTATATCTTTCATCAGCAAATCTTTCATCTTCTTCATAAGTTTTTTCCTTTCTTCTGTCTCCATTTATATATGGACTAATCATTTTAGTTCCAATAGGAACACCTAATATTCCCATATATTCTTTTGATAAAGCTTTAAACATATTTTGCTTACATATATTTATATAACTTTTATTTAATAATATTCCCTCTTTTTTTCTATCTAAATAAACCAGTTTATTTAAATTTAAGTCCTTTATATCCTCCTGTTTCAAGCTAGATAAAATCCTATATTCATTTATTATTTTATCATATAAAATTATAAATCCTTTTTCCGCCATTGTTTTATTTGCTATATATTTTAAAATATTATCCAAGTTATATTTATAATTATCACTTGTAGTACTTAATAACTCTTCAATGTCATGTACTTCGTATTCTTTTTTATAAGTATAAAATATGCTATCTATTTGCTTATCAGTAAGCACAGTTGTAATATCACTTATATCAAAACATTTATATATATCTTCTTTTTTTACATTCATTATTTTCACAAATTTTATATTTTTATTAAACTCTAGTTTAATAGCTCGGCATATATATTCTTTAATTAAATCGCCATGTCTAGATATTATAAATTCTTTTACTAACTCATGATCTTCAAAATATTCAATTGATGACAATATATTCCCTAAACCCTTTAATAAAAAATAAATGGCCCTTTTATAATATTTATTGTTAAAAAGGCTTACTCCTATACTTAGATTTAAAATGTTTTGTACACTTAGACTATACCTATTTGTATCAATAGATTCTAATTCAAATAATATTTTTTTATTAGATTCTATATTAATCTCTATTGATTTTCTTATTATCTCTAAAATTTTTAATTCATTACTAGATTGTAAATTATTATATATATATAGTAATTTATGTGTAAGTTTTAAATCTTTATTTAATAAGCTTAACCCACATATTTTTAATATGATCATTAATGTCTCGTTATTTATACTATTAACAGAATAGCTTTTTAACACATCACGGAGTAGATGCATCTGACTTACATCTATTTCTCCCTTTATACAATAATTATAATAAATCTCCATTAAAATAGATTTATTATATTCTTTCATATTGAAATCTTTATATAGATTTTTTGATAAGATTGTATTTTTTAGAGCCTCATCCCAAACTCCAAAATATCCATAGACTTTAGATAAAAAATCATAATATGAAGAAGTTAATTCTATGTCCCTTATTGAGTTATCATTGAATTTATCATTTATGAAAATATATAAATTATATAAGGATTCAATATCTTCCTTCCATAAATATGTTATAGCTAAATTTATTGTACTTAGAAAAACGCCTCTAAAATCTTTTCGTTTTTCAGAAATTTCATTAGACCTTTCTAATAGCTTTAATGCTTTTTCAATTTGTAGTTTTTCTAAATAAATAATTCCCATATTTAAAGAAAAAATAGAAATGCCAAAGTCTAATTTATATTTCTCAGATATATTATATCCTTTTTCAAAAAAATTTAAGGCTTTCTCATCATCATGAAAGTACTCAAAATAAATTCCGCCTATATTATTTATAGGTTTTATCAACTCTCCTATGTTTTTTTCATAGTTAAAATATTTAATACTTTCTTTAAATGTTTTAATTGCCTTTGTAATAGATCCATTAAGATAATAATGTATTCCAAGCAAGTTATATACATTTCCTAAATGCTGTTCTTTTTTATGATTTTTTGCCATTAATATAAATTCTTCACAAGTTTTTAAAAATAGACCCGAGCTATTGTCTTTTAAATATATTTTACTCTCTAAATATAGTCCCATCATTTTACCTTCATAAAGATTATATTTTTTAGATAAGTCGAATATTTCTTTTATTTTAATAGATACATCTTCCAACTCATTTCTTAAAATAAAATAGTCTGACTCATAATATTTAGATTTAATTATATAAAAATAATTCCCTTGAATCTTAGATATTCTATTTAATTTCTTTATATATGGATATACATCTCTTTCTTTTTCCTTTAAGTTATAAATTTCAATTAAATTATCTAAAATATCCAAAACTTTATAGTTGTTTCTATATAGGGGATCATCTTTTATTAACGAATAAGCTAGCTCCCATAAATATAAAGATTCATTGCTTAATTTATTTTTTCCATTTTTCGCTCTTTTTAAAACAATATTTAATGCTAAATTTTCTTTATTAGATTTTACTAATTGAAAAGATAATTCCTCTAAAATAAAATCTTCTTCTAGAGCTACCTTTTCTAATATAATATTAGATACATTTTCATGGAGTTTTATTTTATACCATTTATTCATTTCATAATATAATAATTTTTTTAATTCTATATTATGAAAATTATATACTAATTTATTATTATAATAATTTTCTTTTATTATTTTATGTTCTAATAGCTCTTTTATTATTTCTTCATTATTTACTTTATTTAAATTAATAATTTCCATAATTACATCATTTAATATATATTTATTAAATATTGAAGCTACATTAATAAAATCAAGTGCCTTTTTTGATACTGAATTTAACTGTTTTTTAAAAATATCATGTATATCTGAATATATAAAAACATCTTCATATTCTTTTATTTCTATCTTCCAATTGCCATTTTCATCGATATCTACATATCCTTTATTATATATGTCCCTAATTACATAATTTAGTTTTAGTAAGTTACCACCTGTCAAATCATATAAAAAAGAAGATAGTTCTTTGCATGAGTATCCAAGCTTAGAACTTATAACATTTCTAAAATCATTCTTTTTTAGATCTTTTAGAGTTATTTTTAAATTTAAAGAACTATCAACCCATTCT
>NZ_JBQDAA010000210.1:0-4052 GCF_052089545.1 Tissierella sp.
GGATATGATATTATATTTTTCTGGATAATTAGAATGGTATTTTCAAGTATTGAGCAAATGGGAGAAGTTCCTTTTAAAGACATATTTTTAACAGGACTTGTTCTTGATAGCAAAGGAAGAAAGATGAGTAAAAGCTTAGGTAATGGTATAGATCCACTAGAAGTTATAGATTCTTATGGTGCAGATGCGCTTAGGTTTACATTAGTTACTGGAAACAGCCCTGGAAATGATATGAGATTTTATGATGAAAGAGTAGAGTCAAGTAGAAATTTTGCAAATAAACTTTGGAATGCAACAAGATTTGTACTTATGAACTTAGATGTAGATGTCGCTACAAAAGCTTTTAAAATAGAAGAACTTCAAGAAGAAGACAAGTGGATATTATCTAAACTAAATACAACAATAGGTGATGTCAAAAACAATTTAGATAAATATGAATTAGGTTTAGCAGCACAAAGAGTTTATGATTTTATATGGGAAGAATATTGTGATTGGTATATAGAAATGGTTAAATCTAGATTATATGGAGAAGATGAAAAGAGTAAAGAGCTAGCTCAAAAGGTACTTTTATATGTATTAAAAGATATAAATAGACTCCTTCATCCTTTTATGCCTTTTATAACTGAAGAGATTTGGAGTCATTTACCAGGTGGAAATGAACCTTTAATCTTATCTAAATGGCCTAAAGTTAGAGAAGACTTTAAATTTGAAGAGGCTCAAGGAGATATAGAATATATCAAAACAGCTATTAAAAACATTAGGAATGCTAGACTGGAAATGGATATAGCTCCTTCAAAAAAGTCTACTATTGTTTTTGTAACTAAAAATACTCATATAGAAGACATCATAAACAAGGGAGAGAGATACTTTAAAAATTTAGCTAGTGCAGAAGATGTTCTTGTACAGTCATCAAAAGAAGGATTGGATGGAGAAAACATAGCAGTAGTATTAGATAAAGCTGAAGCTTTTTTACCTCTTAAAGATTTAATTGACTTTGAAAAGGAAATGGAAAGACTTCAAAAAGAAAAAGAAAAGCTCCAAGATGAACTAAAACGGGTTACATCAAAGCTTTCAAATGAAGGATTTATATCGAAAGCACCAGAAAAAATTATAAATGGTGAAAAAGCCAAAAAAGAAAAATATGAATCTATGATGGAAAAAGTATTAGAAAGAATAGAAAACATAAAAAATAATATTTAAGAGGTGCATTATGAATTATGATGAGGCGTTAAGCTATATAAATGATAAAAGTAAATTTGGTTCAAAACTTGGACTTGCATCTATTGGAAAACTTCTAGAAAAGTTAGGAAATCCTCAAGATGGGTTAAAGATAATCCATCTTGCAGGAACAAATGGTAAAGGCTCAACATCTGCTTATCTTTCTAACTGTATAATGGAAGCAGGTTATAGTGTAGGATCTTTTACCTCGCCTTTTTTAGAAAGATTTAATGAAAGAATTAGTCTAAATGGAAGGGATATACCAGATGAAGATTTAGCTAAATTTACTGTTAAAATAAGAACAGCTGCAAATGAAATGATAGAAGATGGGTTAGAACACCCGACTACATTTGAAATAGTAACTGCTCTTGCTTTTTTATATTATAATCAAGAGGATCCTGATTATGTTGTTTTAGAAGTAGGACTTGGAGGAAGATTTGACTCTACAAATATTATAAGAGAATCTCTTTGTTCAATAATAACTACCATAGATTATGATCATATAAATGAATTGGGAGATACTTTGGAAAAGATTGCATATCAGAAGGCAGGTATTATAAAAAAAGATGGTCTTGTTATTTCTTATCCTCAGAAAGAAGAAGTTGTAAAAGTTTTAAAAGATGTTTCTAAAGATATGGGAGCAGAACTTATATTTAGCACGGAAGATATTGAAGTTGTAGAAAAGACAGACTATGGTAGTAAATTTAATTACGAATTTAATGGGATTCAATTAAATAATATTAAAACTTCTATGATAGGAGAATATCAGATATATAATGCAACACTTGCTGTTACTGCATTGCTTGTTTTAAAAGAAAAAGGATTAATTCAAATAAAAAATGAAGATATTTATAATGGAATATTTAATACTAAATGGAAGGGAAGACTTGAAATATTAAAAAGAGATCCTATATTTTTAATAGATGGAGCTCATAATCTTCAAGGAATTGAAAAACTTTCAGGAGTATTAAAACTTTTTAAATATAAAAAGCTTATATTAGGTTTATCAATTTTAAAAGATAAAGATGTAGATAGTATGCTTGATTATTTAATGCCTTTGGCAGATATAGTTATTTCAACGGAAGTAAGTATAGCTCGTAAGCTTTCGGCAGAAAAACTAGCAGATAAGATCAAAAAGTATGATAAAGAAATATTTGTAGAAAAAAACATTAAAGAAGCAGTTTTAAAATCAATAGAGCTAGCTGATAAAGATGATATGATAGTTTTTGGCGGCTCACTATATTTAATTGGTGAGGTAAGAACAATAGTAAACCTTCTATAGCTAAGCTATAGAAGGTTTTTTAAATAAATAAATTTACTATGTTTTTATAAATATTTTGAGTATCGACTTTCCATTTTTCACAAATATCTTTAGCTTGTTCTATAGATGGAACACTCATATATATACTAAAAAGAGTCTCTTCATTTTCTACAAGCTTGAGATTTACCATGTATTCATTATCCTCTTTTAAAAAATACTCTGAAATAACTTGCCTGTCCTTCTCCTGTACATAAGAAAATGCTTCAAAATCTTCTTTTAATTCATTTTTTATATTTTGAGGAATCTTTGAATCAAAATACTCCAATGCCAAAGTTCCCTTTTCTAATATTACATATTTATGTTTGTCTTCATCCTCTATAAGTTCTATAAGATTTCCTTGTATAAGTTCACTTAAGTATTGTTTTATTAGAAAAAAATTTATATAGTTTTTTTCTAATATATATTCTGAGAGCTCATTTTTATCAAAAAAATGAGGAGAATTTTCAATTATATATAGTAATATTAGTTTATTTTGTGCAAGTTCTTCTGTGTTATCAGAAAACATAAATATTCACCTTCTTTTAATCTTTGTATCTATTATAGCACAAATAAAAAGAGAAGAGGATATCCTCTTCTCTTTTTTATGTTATTATTTTCCTGATAATTGTCTTTGTCCTGCTTCTACTAATTTTTTAGTCATGTAACCACCAACATAACCATTTTGTCTTGCAGTTAAATTACCTTTATCTGTTGTTTCATAGTTTTGCAATCCTAATTCATTTGCTATTTCAAGTTTCATTTGATTAAGTGCAGCTTTTGCTTCTGGTACTACAAGTTTATTACTATTATTATTATTTGGCATCTGATTTCCCTCCTTTTCAACACCATTTTGGTTGTTGTAATATTTAATATAACCATAAATAGAAAATATACACTGGAAAACTTTGCTCATGATTTAAAAAATATCCATTTATTTTGAGAACAAATTAAGATAAAAGTAATATTATATCTTTTTGAGAATAAATTAATATAACAGAAAGGATTTTTCTTAAATAGGAGTGATATAAATGACAAGTAATTCGCCAAAACATGTAGGTTATAGGATGATGATAGTATTTTTTACTTTTATTTTAGCATTATTGACTATTAAAATAAATAATGAATTTGAAAGTTTAAATGTATTTTCTCCTACAAAAGAGTTACCTATATATAGTGTGGAACGAGAAGACAAAAAAATAGCTATATCATTTGATGCAGCTTATGGTGATGAATATACAATAGACATATTAGATATACTAGACAAGTATAAAGTAAAAACAACCTTTTTTTTAGTGAAGTTTTGGGTAGAGGATTTTCCGGATAAGGTTGAAGAAATACATAAGAGAGGTCATGAAGTAGGCAATCACTCAGCAACGCATCCAAATATGAGTGAATTAAGTTCTGAACAAATAGCTGAAGAATTAAATTCTACAGGCGAAGAAATATATAAAATTACAAAGGAAAAACCTTTTTTATTTAGACCACCATATGGAGATTATAACGATAATCTTATTTTAGAAGCAAAAGAAAATGG
>NZ_JBQDAA010000211.1:0-4002 GCF_052089545.1 Tissierella sp.
CAATGTAAATAAACGTAGTAAATATGCGAGTTGTAGAGTTCTGCAACGAGCTATCTATTAATTATAAAGGGAGGATTTTAATATCAAATATTTAAAAACATTACAATTATTACTATAAAGATCTTTTCTTTTTATGATTCTGCTCTTATAACTTCAACATCATATCCATCTGGGTCTGTTACAAAGTAAAATCTTGGTTTTTCTCCACTTAAACCCATTAGGTCAGTTACTTTATATCCCATTTTTTTATGTTCTTCTCTAGCCGCCTCTAAGTCTTCCACTTCAACAGCTATATGACTAAATCCATCACCTATTTCATAGGGCTTCTTAGTATCATAATTATATGTTAATTCTAATTCATAAGACCCTTTTTCATCCCCTAGAAACACTAATGTAAACTTGTCTTCTGGAAAGTCCTTTCTACTAGTTTCAACCAAGCCTAAAGCATCTTTATAAAATTTTAAAGATTTTTCTAGATCTAATACTCTTATACATGTATGAAGCATTTTAGTTTTCATCTTTTATATCCCCTTTAATATATTTATATATATTTATAACCTTTATCTTCTTATTTAAACTATTTATCTATTAAAATTGTCTTCACTAAAGCAAAGTATTCTCTTATATATGATAAAACTACAGTAGATGGAGGAACTTTAGCCGGAAGTCCATAGGCTTTAACACCTAGTTTTCTAGCTATAAGTTTTGATCTGAATATATGAAATTTACTTGTAACTATTAAAATCTCTGTATTGTTACTATTATCAGATTTTCTTATTTTATCTAAGCCAAATTTTATATTTTGAAATGTATTTATTGATTTATCTTCTAATATAATCCTTGAATCTTTTATACCATTTTTTATTAAATATTGCTTCATAGCTTTAGCCTCTGATATAATTTCATCATGCCCCTTCCCTCCTGTTACTATTACCTTTGTATTTTTATATTTTTTTAAATATTTTAATCCAGTTTTTAATCTTTCTGAAAGTATCGGTGAAGGTCTATCCCCATATAGTTTTGCACCTAATATAAAGATGTATTTAGACTCTTTTTTATACCTTTTATTTCCTTCTAATATTAAAATGCCCTCAACTATTATAAAAGAAATTATTAGGCTTAAAGCTATAAATATAAAAATCCAATTAGATATGTTCATATCTCATCCTCCATTACAAAACATCTTTAATAGTACATAGCAAATTATGACACGCTTAGGTTTTATATCTTATAAGTAAGAATCTGAAAAAAGCTTCTCTTAAACTTTACCTAGTTCTTTTCTTTTTATAATAAATCCCATCTTATCAAGAATATCTTCTATATCATTGTTTCTATCTAAATATCTTAAAATATGATAGCTTCTTTTAAATTTATATATTCATCTTCTATAAGTGTTTCTATGTTTTTGATTATCTCCATTTGTTCATTACTAGACTCAAATTTATCTAAACTTTCTTCTATTATATTTTTAGTACAATATATAAATTCTATATTTTCTTTGTTTTGTTCTTTTTCTTTCACTATATTTCTTATAAATTCTTCTTTATCAGGATCTGATATTGCAAATACTATATTTTTATTTGTCTCAATAATTGGAGCAATAGTATTTTCAATTAAAAAAACATTATTTAAATATTCTATATTTGACCTTGATATCATATCTTTATTTATTCTCAAATATATAGTTTTTCTTATTTTAGAAAGGGAAATAAGAATATTCTCTTCTGATACTATATTATCCTTTATCAAAATTTCACCAAGCCTTAAATTCTCATTTTTAGCTTTATCAAGAAAGTTTCTAAGTTCATTTTGAGTAATTAACTCTTCGTATAAAAGTATATCTCCAAGAGTTCTTCTAAATCCTTTTAGTGCAGTTTCATCTAAAAATTCATGATCTGTTTTATCCCAGGCTTGTTTTTTCTTCTTTTTTTTTCTTTTTAACTCTTTTGCGGAAAAGATTTATTCTCCAAGCTTTTATAGTAGCATGAAAGTTTATAATGTTTCCAATTACCATTCTAATTGGAAGTAATGGGGGAAATAGTACACTTAAAATCATACTTTTAAATCCATATACATTTTTTACAGCTCTACCTCTTAAAAATTGTCTTTGTATCATCATTATGGTTACAAATATCATAAGATACCATTAAATAGTATATTTAGGAAACATAAAAGGAGTATCAAAAAATATAGATATTATAAAATATGCAAATGCAAGATAGCCTGGTCCTAATAATAAATTACCAAACTTAGCTTTCCAGTCTTTATATAAACTGTATTGAGATACAATGGACAGTTTTTTACTCTTCATTATATCTTCTAATTTAAAGGATTCCATTGTTATACCATATATCCACCTAGTCTTTTGTTTTACTGCTGCTTTATAGGTATTTGGAAACCTACTTCTAGTAGCTATAAATTCTCTTACAACTCTTCCATCATCTTTTAATCTCTCAACTTCTTCTAGTGCGTAATGAAGATTAAAACCTTTCTCTTTAAGTTGAAGTGCTAATTTATAATCTTCAGTTAAGCTTCCAACTGGAAATACATTTGAATCCGAAAAGCTACCTATGACTTCTCTTGAAAGTGTAAATCCCGTTCCTGCTGATGGTACAAAAGAACCCATAGTATTCCTTGAAACAAGCATACTATAATGATTCTCTGCAAATTCATCAGCATATGTTCCTGAAATCATGTTTTTAAATATATTTTTTAATTTTGGCATTAATTGTAAAGGAAACACTGGCATTTGAATCGCTTCATGATAATTTAAAAGATAATTTTCAATTAGAAATTCATAAGGATGAACTAGATCTTCAGAGTCATGTATTACAAATCCTTTAAATCTAACATTTCTCTCTTTTTCATATCTTAAAATGTTTTTTATAACATTATTTATATTATCAGCCTTAGAACTCGGACCTTCTAAAACATGAACTATCTTGTGTACATTGTCATGTTTTTCAGATAACTTTTTTGCAATTTTCATTGTCCCTGGGTCATTTGGATATACTCCCAAAAATATATGATACATAGAGACTGGATAATGACTAGATTTTATTAAGTTTTCTATTACCTCCTCTAGCACATCTTCTTCATTGTAAGCTGCTACTATAACTGCCAAGAATCCTGGTATTGTATCTCTTAATTCTTTATAATTTAATTTATGGGTATTATTTTTTCTTTTTTTACTAAAAAAGTACTGTATGTCCCATACAAAGTCATCAATACTTATTAATATTAAAATAATAACAAATATAAGTCCAATATAATAAATCATTGTTTCTTCTCTCCTTAAAATTTATCTATCTATATATTATAATCCATATATAATATAAGTTTAAGATTATTTTTTTCTAATGTTTCATATTTACTCTTTATTTTAATTTTTTAAACAATTATGATATAATAATTTACTAATATATAAGATAATTTTATATTAAAATAAATTTAAAAGAAGGTAATAATTTGTTAGAAGTAAGTTACAAAGATATACAAAACGATAAAAACAACATACTAATAGATGTAAGAAGCCCAAAAGAATTTAATGAAGAAACTATACCAGGAGCAATAAATATACCAATATTTAGCAATGAAGAAAGAGAACTTATAGGAACTCTTTATAAAAAGGATAGTGTGGAAAAAGCTAAAAAAACTGGAATAGATATAGCTTCTAAGAAACTTCCATATATATATGAAGAGGTTGCAAATTTAGATAAAGATCACAGACAAATTTATATGTTTTGTTCTAGGGGCGGATTTAGAAGTAGCTCTTTGGCACCTCTGTTTCATTCCCTAAATATGAACGTTACAAAGCTTCATGGTGGATATAAGGAATATAGAGCCTTTATAAGAGAAGAACTACCTAAAATTTCAAAAAATCTAACTTTCGTAGTCTTATATGGAAATACAGGAACAGGTAAAACTCATATTTTAGAACACCTTAGAGAAAAAGGGATGAATGTATTAGATTTAGAAGGTTGTGCTAACCATAGAGGATCT
>NZ_JBQDAA010000212.1:0-3931 GCF_052089545.1 Tissierella sp.
ACTAGAAGCATACTTACTAATTTGAACTTCATCATTTAGTTGTATTTTATTGTTTTTTATTGATTCCATTACGATTAGCAAGGTCATAATCTTTGTTATACTTGCTGGAGCTAATTTTTCGTTTTCATTATTTGCATAAAGAATTTTACCAGAACTATAATCCATAAGTAAAGATGATTTTGATTCTATATTTATTTCACCATATGAAATTGTTGAAATTAATATTATGGATAAAACTAGTATAATCGATAAAAATCTTTTCTTCATATAAACACCCCCAATACTATATTTATAAATATAGTATTCAAGTAATTCATATTATATGATTAATCTAAGAAGACACAATAAATTAATGTTTAATAAATTTCATCCAATATTAATTTTTGATCTTTTATATTCTTTTTACCAATTATATATATGTCTAATATCTGTTCTTTGACTTCCTCACCTTTTATTTTATCATTTGTGTGAATATAAGCTAGTGTTTCATCTAAATTTATATAATCATCCACTTTTTTATTTAATATGATACCAGCTGATAAGTCTATTTCTGTTTCTAAAGTTTCACGCCCAGCTCCCAATTTTAAAGCACATTTTCCAATTTCTTCAGCATTTATCTTTTTAATAAATCCTTCTTTTTTAGAGTTTACTTCTATAATATATTTAGCTCTTGGAAACAAGTCAGGATTTTCTATCTCTTTTATATCACCATATTGGTATTTAACTAATTCTATAAATTTATTATATGCCTTTCCTGAATTAATAGCTTCTTCTAAAACTTTTCTTCCTTCTTTTTCTGTTTGAACTTCTTTGGCTAAAACTAATGATTTAGAACCTAGTATTAAAGCTAACTCTAACAAATCTTTAGGTCCTTTTCCTTTCAAGGTTTCAATAGCTTCTTTTACTTCTAAATTATTACCAATTGCCTTGCCTAAAGGTTGATCCATATTAGTTACTATTGCTATTGTGTCCCTACCATAATTTTTACCTATATTAACCATTGTTCTAGCCAAATTCTTAGCTTCTTTTAAATCTTTCATAAACGCACCACTGCCAACTTTGACATCTAAGATTATGCCATTAGAATTCACAGCCAATTTTTTACTCATTATACTACTAGATATAAGAGAAATATTATCAACTGTAGCTGTTACATCTCTTAATGCGTAAAGTTTCTTATCTGCTGGAGTTATATTAGTGGTTTGGCTACAAATAGATATATTTATTTTATTAGTATTTTGTATAAAATCTTCTTTAGATATATCTACCTTAAAATTGTTTATTGATTCTAATTTGTCTAAAGTCCCACCACTGTGTCCTAAACCTCGACCAGACATTTTTACAAATGGAACTTCACATGCCGCTATCATAGGTCCTAATACTAATGTAATGCTATCCCCTACTCCACCAGTTGAGTGTTTATCTATCTTTATTCCTTTTATACTTGATAAGTCTACTTTTTCACCTGATTCTACCATAGCTCTTGTAAGATAAAGTGTTTCTTTATCATTCATCTTATTTAAAAATATAGCCATAAGTAATGAGGCAATTTGATAATCTGGTATTTTCCCATCAGTATATCCATTTATAAAATATTCTATTTCTTCCTTAGATAGACTGAATCCATCTCTTTTTCTTTTAATAATATCGTATATTCTCATTACTTTCCCTGCCTTTATTTATTATAATTTTAATTATTAAATTATATCATTTAAAATAAGTTTTAATATAGGTGAACAAAAAACTTCAACAATGATTCCTAACAAACAAAATATAAGAAAGAAACTAAATAATATTATATAATCTTTATTTCTTAATACCTTTATAGGAGGGGTATTAGATTTTAATCTACTAAAAGGATTTTGTGACAATGTCATAGATAAGGAACCTATCCCTAAAAAAAATATAAGAAAAAATATATGTTGTGGGAAAATCCCCACGATAGATAACCAAAAACCTTTTAATTTTATATATGTAACTAAAAATCCCACTCTAAATCCTACTGTCATACCTAAAATCAAAATTATTATTGGTATAAAAATATATCCTAAATTAAATATACCTAAACTTAATATCACTATTAATAAAAATATATTATATAAAAAAGCTTTCTTAAATATCATAAATTTAGTGTAATCATTTATAGCATCTAAAAATGGATGAAACCATGTAAATATCATAACATTAGAATTATAAGTCAGTTTTTTTAATATAAATGTTCCTAATATATTTCCTAAAATAAAGCTACAAAATAATATAAAATAAAATATAAAATAATTTTGTATGTGTTTTTTTAAAATTTTTAATGTATTACTGTATAACAATTTAAAGTCCTCCTTCTAATACAAGCTCTTTTAAACAATGTATTCAAAAAAGGACAAAATTATAACTGTTTTATCTTCCTTCAATTATTTCTTTGGCAATAAATATACCAATAATAGTTTTACTATCTATTATATCACCCATTTTAACCATTTTTACTAATTCATCAATATTAAATTCTAATACTTCTAGAAACTCTCCTTCTTCTTGTTCAAAATCGCCTTTCTTCAAATCTTCTGCTAAAAAAAGATGGATTTTTTCATTACAATAACCAGGTGAAGTATAGAATTCTGATAAATAAGTTAACTTATTAGATTCCATTCCAATTTCTTCTTTTAATTCTCTAATAGCTGTCTCTCTAGGCTCTTCATTCAACTCTAATTTTCCTGCAGGAAGTTCTATCAAAAAATCTTCTACTGCTTTTCTATATTGTTTTACTAGAATCAGAGAATCGTTAGAGGTCAGAGCAATCATTGCAACTCCTCCAGAGTGTTCAATAATTTCCCGTTTTGAATATTTTTTATCAGGCATTTCTACAGTATCTACCTTTAAGTTTAGAATTTTTCCTTCATAAACTTTATCAGATTTCATAGTTTTTTCTTCATAAAGCATTAATTCAATACCTCCATTATTTATCTTTTAATTTATAATATTAATATTTAAACACCATTATATCATATAAATACAAAAATAAAGAGTCAATTTAGAGTTGAATATAATTTATATCGATTCTACTTCTTGCATTTCTAACCTTAGTCTATCAGCAATTAATGCTATAAATTCACTATTCGTAGGTTTGCCTTTATTGTTACTTATAGTATAGCCAAATATTCTTTCTAAAGTTTCTACATCTCCTCTATTCCAAGCAACTTCTATTGCATGACGTATAGCTCTTTCTACTCTACTTGTAATAGTATTGTATTCTTTTGCTACTGCAGGATATAATTCTTTAGTAATAGCTCCTAAATAGTCCATATCATCTACAACTATTTGTATCGCTTTTCTTATATATAAATATCCTTTAATATGTGCTGGTACTCCTATTTCTTGAATTATTTTGGTGATTTTAGATTCTAAATTTACTTCCTTTTTTATAGAAGGTTCTTCTTTTAAAGATATATTTTTTTCTTTATATGATGATGTACTTGATCCCATATTATTTATTTGTTTTAACCTGTCAATAAACATATTAAAATCAAACGGTTTAATAATATAGTAAGAAGCTCCAAGTTTCATTGCCCGTTGAGTTATATTATCTTGACCTACCGCTGATAATATAACTACTTTTGGAAAATAGTCATCATAATCATTATTAAGTTTTTCTAATACCCCTAATCCATCTAAATTTGGCATGATTATATCTAAAATTAGTATATCTGGTTTTTCTTTCTCTACTAGTTTTAGTGCATCAATCCCATCGTTAGCAATTCCTACTACCTCAAACTCTTTTTGTTCCACAATAACTCTGTTGATTATTTGACAAAATTCTTTATTGTCATCTACAATTGCTACTTTTACTTTATCCATTATATATCTCCCCCTGAAAATTATACTGTATACTTAGTAATTCTACATTAAATTTTATATTCCTTCTTTTTTTTAATATTAA
>NZ_JBQDAA010000213.1:0-3923 GCF_052089545.1 Tissierella sp.
ATCTTTCAGCTCTCTTTAAAACAAATTATAATCTACTCTTCCCATCACAATCTTTAGTATTAAATTTATCTTTAGCTATTTATATAGATATTATACATATAGAGCCTTATTTTGTCAATTATTATAGGTCTAGTATTAGATTTTCATCTAAAAAAGTGTTGCCATTTTAATTTTTTATACTAATCATATCTTAATTTAAATAAAATTATTTAAATTATTTTCAAAAAATATGTTTAGAATATATATATTGGGTATAATACTAATACAACCATAAAACATATATTTATAAATAGGCTTTCAATTTTATGGTTTGTAAGTAAAACCTGAGTTAACAAGAGTCTAAATCTTTTAAAATCAACAAGATTAAGATTTAAGAACAGCATTAAGCTAATAATGGCCAAAGTTTAGAAACGATAAGCTTGTTTTAGCAGGTTTCAAAGATTGTCGTAAAAGATTTAAGTATTAAGAGTATAAGATCCAAGAAACATTTCAAGATCAAGTAACTTAGTAGTTAGTCTACTCCTAAACTATTTTCAAGAAACACAGTTTCAATAAGTAAAGAGTTTAAGAAGTAAAGAATCTTAAACTATAGATTTAAAAAGAATCAAATTTGTAAGTGTATAAAGTTAGGTTAGATGTAAAGAAGTAAGATTTAAAATATAAAACACTAAATGTTGAAGCACATTAAGATATTTAGGGTAATAAGGAGAAGATTAATATAATTAAAGAATCATGTAAAATGAACCGTTTAGACTCGGTTAACAAAATAAGGTTTTATTTTAAATAATGGATGTTTTCTAATAAGATTTCTAGAAAACATCCATTTTATTTTTTTGTTCTTTATTAAAGTTTATTTAAGTAATAGTATTTCCTTCTATAATAATAGATTTTTTATGTATGCTTACATAATATTTTTTATTAGTAGTTTCTAATTAATAGGGTATATATTATATTAGAGAAAGTAGTCAAAATAGTTTCTACCCAATATATTGATTGCTTTAATATAAATCTAAATTTTATAAATATTTTAACATCATAAGGGGGTTACACAATAACCATGTATAAGAAAAAATCCACAAAAAAATTTATTAGTTTGGCAACTACTTTATTAATTATCTTAGCAATTTTAGCAGGTTGTAATAATGACAGCGGAGACGTAGGAAAGCCACCAGAAGATTCAAATCCTGTTGAATCTGAAGAAGAAGCAAATGAAAAAAATGATGAAAAAACATCTGATTCAACCGAGAATTCAGAAGAATATTTAAAAGAATTTTTTGAAATAAGTTTTGATAAAGAAGTTTCAAAAAAAGATATGAATTCTGCTTTAGAAAAGTTTTTTGGAGATGAGGCCAGCCTCATTGATGGAGATTTAAATGGTCCAAATTTAATTAAAGCAATCAACGAATCAAGTGGCTTTAAAGAACTTTCTTTAACTTATAGTGATGATAAGGCTAAGGAAAGTTTAAAGGAAAATGATATAAATGAAGATATGGAAGCAGATTTATCAAAGTATATAGCTTCTACTATAGATTCTAATACGCTAAATGCAGATCTTGTAAAAGATTTAGTATCTTCAGATGAAATCACTGATGATTTGGCTGTTGAAACTTTTTCACAAGTACTCAATAATAGTAATTTAGGAAGAAATTATCTTGGCTATTCAGATGATCCAGATATTTATCGAAAATTAGAAGACAGCTGGAATTCATTTATATTATATGATGATGAAACTTTAACTGATATTGGAGCAAAGCTTGTTAAAGAAGAAAAAATTACAGGTTATAATTTGAAGCTCAATTCTTATGTTCCTGATTTCTTTACTGAAAGATCCTTAAGTTATGGGCACAGTAATATTGATCATGCCCTTCAGCTTATAGCCCTTATAAATAGTGAGGATTTGGTGGCTAAGGTGCAGCTTGAACCAAAAGTTTCAATCTATGAATACCTGCCTGAATGGGGCGAACCAGATGAACCTACCGCTAAGTATTTTGTAGATGAAGTTGGTGATTTACTTTTAGCAAATGCCATGGAATATGATTTAAATTTTGAATTTACCTCTACAGAAGATCTTATTAAGTTTGAAGAAGTTGTGGATGAATATGCAAAGAAAAATGAAGAAAATCAAGGCGAAGGATTAATTATTGAATCTTGGTGGCAACCATTTCTTTTAGTTTCTAATGATGAAATGCTTGACGATCGTTTCTTTGAAATGTATGATATTAGCTTGTCAAATGATGACTATACACTAAGATCAGCTGTTTTGGAAGAAGACAAGGATGCCATAGAAAATGAATTCTCAAAATTGGGTGGATCTACAAAAGTAGAAGTAGAGAAAAAATATACAAATAAGGCTTTTTATGACTATCTACAAGGAATTGATTATCAATAGTAAAAAATAAGAAAATGAGCATTTCATAAATATTAATATTTATGAAATGCTCATTTTTATAAAACCTTATAAATATACTTTCTAGATCAATCTCTTTTTCATTAATATTTTAATAAAAGCCTAGTTTAGATTTTTCATCATCTAAACTAGGCTTTTGCAAGAACCATTTGTTTTATCTTGCATTTTTTAATTTTGATATATATTCATAGTTACTCGCTGTAACTATTTCAACTGTTGATAGATCTTTTCTTAATTTATCTATAGAATTTTTAAGCTCAAGATGTCTACTAGCATTTAATGGTTCTAACTCTCCTATGATAGTTTTTATCTCTTCTTGACCTACTCTTAGATTTTCTTGTCCTATCTTTAGTTTCTCCTGCCCTGTTTCCAAATTTATTTGACCCTTTTCTAGCTTATCTTGACCTGTTTCCAACTTATCTTGACCTGTTTCCAACTTATCTTGACCTACTTCCAACTTATCCTGCCCTGTTTCTAACTTATCAAGGCGTCCCTCAACTCTGTCAAATCTTTCATTCATTTCTGTTTTAAAGTCATTTATTCCTAGCTGTATGCTCTCTAAAAATTCTCTAGTTTCCTTATCCATTTTATCCCTCCAAACTCATAGTTTGTGCCGATAGTTTATGTTACTTAACATTACCACAGATAAAGCTTATTTACAATATCACCCTTCCACCATAGACAATTTTACCATCTTTTATCTTAAGTTCCCAAAAAACTGGAAATCTTTCACTTATTTCTACTTTTATTATTTCTGGTGCAGCAAAGCAAATTAATTGAAAGTTTAGTTTATCTGCTATTTCAAATATGGGATCTAATACATGTTTAGCTGAAGCTTCTCCAAAGGGGTTATCTAGTATCAAAACAGTTGAAGGATTTTCATTTCCAATATGTTTCTTTTTAAAACTCATAATCATCATTATTACAAATGTGTTAACTGAAAGTGTCTGACCACCTGAGCCTTCTGGACTATCGCCTTCACCTTTATTTATAGCTTCCCATGTTGTATAGTACTCATCTCTAGCCCTTGCATATTTAAACTCATTTTTCTCAGACATCTTATATACTAGTAGTGTTGGATATCTACCTTGTAGGGCTTTAGAAAATATGACTTTATCTCCCATTATTTCTTTTAATTTTTTATCCTCTATTTTAAAGATATCTATATCTTTTTCTAATACTTCTGAAACTGATTGTATAAAATATTCATCTAACAAATGAGTTATCTCAGTTTTTTCTTTTGGTAATCTTTCTATACCTTTTAATTTTACCAATGGAAAAGCATGCCCTTCTTCATTTATATAGTTCATGCTAGAAACCATACTTTTTAAAGCATCTATCATTTTAATTACATGCATAGAAGCTCTATCTGTCCACTGTTTCATAGCCTTTTCAGCTTTAATCTTATCATTAGATAATCTAAGAACTTCCTTCTGAAAATGGTTCTTCATACTCTTAAATGGTAAGCGTCAAACACAGCCCACATTTTAATCTCTAAATTTCTATGGGATAATGT
>NZ_JBQDAA010000214.1:0-3839 GCF_052089545.1 Tissierella sp.
TGGATACTGCACTTGAAAGTATAAAGGCACTTTGTGAACCAGTAGTACCACCTAAAGAATCTAAGGAATATATTAGATATTTCTGCGCAGAAGATACCAGTGATAAAGATGCTCTAAAAGAAAATGAAGAAAAGAGAAAAGCCTTATATAAATATAGTGCAGGACTGCTTAGAGCATATTCACATATAGCTAATGAAATGAAAGAAGCAGGATATAGTGATAGTGAAATTGATTCAATAAAAAAAGATGTAAAATATTATGACAACATTCGATTGGAAGTAATGATAGCAGCCAATGATTATATTGATTTGAAATCCTATGAACCTGCTATGAGACATTTAATAGATTCATATATTAGTGCAAAAGAGCACAAAAAAATATCAGCATTTGATGATCTTTCTTTGGTAGAATTAATAGTTGAGAGAGGCAAAGATGCCTTAGATGAATTACCTGAAGGCATAAAGAAAGATAAGGAAGCTACAGCTGAAACTATAGAAAATAATGTTAGAAAATTAATAACGGATGAAAAACCTACTAATCCAAAATATTATGAAAAGATGTCTATTTTATTAGATGAACTTATTAGAGAGAGAAAAGAAAAAGTGAAAGATTATGAAGAGTATTTAAAAACAATCATAGATTTAACTAAAAGGGCTAAAAATCCATCAGATTCAAAATCCTATCCTAAAGAAATTAATACTAAAGCTAAGATGGCTCTATATGATAATTTAAATGAAGATAAGGATTTAGTATTAGAAATAAATGCAGAACTTGAATTCAACACTCCAGATGGTTGGAGAGGGAATAGAATAAAGGAAAGATATGTAAAAAACACTTTAAGAGAATATCTAGGAGATGATGAAGAGCTTGTAGACTCTACTATAGACATAATAAAGAATCAAGGTGAATATTAATTGGAAAATATAAATATAGGAAATATTGATATTGAGTTTATAAGAAAAAATATAAAAAATATTCATTTGTCAGTTCATCCACCAGAAGGTAGGGTGAGGCTGGCTGTACCTAAAAAGCTAGATGATGAATCAGTAAGACTCTTTGCAATATCAAAACTTCCTTGGATAAAAAAACAAAAATCAAAATTTCTATCACAGGATAGACAATCAAAAAGAGAGTTTATATCTGGAGAAAGTCATTATTTTTCAGGGACTAGATATTTGTTAAATGTAATTGAAACAAAAGAAAAGCAAAGGGTAGAAATAAGAAATAAAAAATATATAGATTTGTATGTAAAGTCTAATAGCACTATAGAAAAAAGGGAGAAAATAATGAATGAATGGTATAGAAATCATCTAAAGCAAACTATACCAGACTATATCAATAAATGGGAAAAAATAATTGGAGTTTCTGTGAATGAAAGTAGAGTAAAGAGAATGAAAACAAAATGGGGAACTTGTAATGTGGAAGCAAAGAGAATATGGATAAATTTAGAATTATCTAAAAAAACACCAAGATGCCTTGAATATATAATAGTCCATGAGATGGTGCATTTATTAGAAAGACACCATAATGAAAGATTTCATGCATATATGGACAAGTTCATGCCAAATTGGAGGGGCATAAGGGCTGAACTTAATAATATGGTGTATGAGAGTAATACTAGGATTTGATAAGAAGGTTTAATATAAAAGTAGAATTAAGATAAAAAATTTAAATATTAGGAGTGATATTAGTGGGAAGTGGTAAAATAAGTGTTGATAAGAAATTGCTTCAAAAGATTTTTTCTCAGGATTTTTGGTTTGTAGTACCAGAATATCAAAGATCTTACGTGTGGCAAAATGATAACGTATCTGAGCTACTTGATGATTTGAAATTTGCATTTGATAATAAACCTAAAAATGAATATTTTCTAGGATCACTAGTTTTAAAAAAGACTGATAATGAAGATTATGATGAATATGAAGTTTTAGATGGTCAACAACGTCTTACTACTTTTCTTATAATAATTGCATCATTAAGGGATGTTTTAGATAATGATAGCTATAAAAGAACTCTTCAAAAATTAATTTTTCAAGAAGAAAATAAGCTTTTAAAAATCCCTTCTAGACAAAGAATTACATTTCATATAAGAGATAGGGTAGAAGATTTTATTAAAGAAAATATTGTTAAAGAAAATGGTACAAATAACAAACAATATATTAGTGATAAAATCAATGAGGATAATATTTCTATATCTAATATGGCTAATGCAATTTTAACAGTGCGTAATTTTTTAGAAAATAATGAGCGATTAGAAGATTTTGCAGAGTTTTTATTAAATAAAGCATTGTTTATTTATGTATCAACAGATAACACAGAAGATGCATTTAGATTATTCACAATTTTAAATGACAGAGGGATTCCATTAACAAGTTCCGACATATTAAAATCAAAAAATATTGGAGCAATTACAAGCGACAAAGAAATAAAAAAATATGCAAGAATCTGGGAAGAAATAGAAGGTAAATATGGTGAGGATTTTGATAGATTTTTAGCATTTATAAGAACAATCCTTGTAAAAGAAAAGGCTAGGATAAATTTATTAGAAGAGTTTGAAAAAAATATTTATAATAAAAATATTATATCACTAGGTAAAGAAACAATTAATTTAATGATGAATTATGATGATATATATAATCAAATAATAGAACTTGAAAGCGATAAACTTAGCAATGAATATAAAAATCTAATTACAATTATGAAGATAGGTCTCCCATCTGAAGATTGGATTCCTCCTTTACTTTTTTATTATAGTAAATTTAAAATGAATAAATTATTCGAGTTTTTAAAAAGATTAGAATATAAATTTGCAGGTGATTGGATTTGTCAAGAAAATCCTACTAAAAGAATAGAGGCTATGAATCGTATATTAAAACAAATTGAAAAAACAGATGAGAATAATATTGATAGTTTGATTAATAATAATGATTTATTTAATATTGATATGAATCAATTCAGATTGATGATAGAAGGAGAAGTATATAAAAGAAGATTTGGTAGATATATACTATTAAAATTAGAATATTTAATGAGTGATAATACTGTACATTTATCAGGATATAAACGAATAAGTGTAGAACATGTATTACCACAAAATCCTAGAGAAAATAGTAAGTGGTTAAAAGATTTTAATGATTTAGAAAGAGAAAAATGGACTCATAAGATCGCTAATTTAGTATTAATAAGTAAAATTAAAAATTCTAAATTGAGCAACTTAGAATTTAAAGAAAAGAAGGAAAGATATTTAAAACAAAGAGTAGATGCTTTTCATGCTAATAAGATTTTTTTAGAGAAAAATGATAATTGGACACCAGATATTCTTAGAATCAGACAAAAAGAATTAGTCGAAAAATTAATTAGAAATAAATAATTTTTCGAACACAAAAAACCAAAAATACAATAGTAACTTTACCTCCAAATTTCTATATAAGTAGTAAATATAAAAATTTGGAGGTAATTTTATGCAAAATTTATTTAATAGTAACCCAATAGTAGTTAATAGAGATATAGCAAAAGTTTTAGGATTAAATGAGACAATAGTACTTCAACAAATTAATTATTGGTTAGAGGTAAATAGAAAGAAAAACCATAATTTTAGAGACGGTAGTTATTGGACATACAATACTATAGAAGAATGGAGAGAAGAATTTCCATTTTGGAGTAAAGAAACAGTAAAAAGGATATTTAAAAAATTAAGAGATATGAAATTACTTTTAATAGGAAATTATAATACTATGAAAATGGACAGGACCCTTTGGTATACAATTGATTATGAAGAGCTTAAAAGATTATTACCTAATGCAAAGGAACAAAATGAACCAATCCAAGAGGTAAAAATTACC
>NZ_JBQDAA010000215.1:0-3791 GCF_052089545.1 Tissierella sp.
AAATAATTAATTAATTTAAAATTAATGCGTCAACTATATTGACATCTACCGTTAGAGAATTGCCCATTCATTGACATCATAGCTACTGACATTTGGCACATCATAGCACATTCTACTAATATACTAACACAATCTTTTCTTTCCTTTAAATCAGGTTCATTTAAACATTCACTAAAACATTCATAGCATGCTTGAGAACATTTTGTACAAGCATCTATACATGCTTGCATTTTATTGTTTGTATTTGTTACAACTCCCATGTAAAACCTCTCCTCTTATCTTCTAATTTTCTTGTTCAAATATATTATTGGTAATCATAGATTTTTATATTCATAAATAATTTATGATTTTAAGAGCTCATCTTAAAATTTCTATTAACCTCAAACATTCTACTTGAAATTATTTCAATTACAAATGAATCGCATTTAAAAAATATTAACTATAGTAATTTTAGATAAGAATAGAGTCGTTAATGGGATTCCTAACATTTCTAGACACATATATAAAATAATGAAAAGTTACCTTTAAAAGATTGGACAATCTTTTAAAGGTAATTTTTCTCAATTATAATTGAAGTCTTATAACTACTTATTGAATTTGAAATAATCTTCCACCTATTATGGAATACCAGTTTATTCACTTCGACCTTCAAAGTTTTTCATCTTATTGTTTTCCTTTTGTTATTTAAGATTTTCAATTAACTCTTTCATTTCTTTTATCTCTTTTTCCTGGGCTTTGATTATATCATCTGCTAATTTCCTAACCCTAGAATCCTTTATATTTGCACGTTTACTAGTTAAAATTGCTATAGAGTGATGAGGAATCATACCTTCCATATAATCTACATCATCTATTGTAGTCTGATTTCTCATTAAATAAAATGAAGATACAAATACTAATAAACTTATTCCTACTATAGCCATATTCATCTTTTTATCCTTTAACATATGAAGCATAAATACAAGCATTACTACTGCCATAACACACGTTGAAAGTATGGTCATATATAGCCTCATTTCACTAAAGAATACATGATCTAATTGATATGTGTTAAGATACATAACCCCATACATCAATACAGCAGAAGTAATTATCATTCCTAAAAACTTAGTATAACTTTTTTTCATCTTGAACACTCCTTTTTTCTTTGATAAATTTATAATCAAATATTCCTCATTCTTTTAAATTTCTTAGATTCTCTTTCTTCTTCTTATATTCTTCATCATTTATCTCACCTTTAGCATATCTCTCGTTTAATATCTCTAAGGCTGAATTACTTCTAGTATTATTATTGTCTTTTTTATTATTTACTATCATATATATAGATATACCTATTATAGCTATCAATATTATTGGTACTATCCAACTACCCATAATATTATATGGCATACCTCTAAATCCACGATGCATAAAAACACTCCTTTAAATTAATCTACTAAGAATTGTCCCATCATCCCCGAATCTTCATGCTCTAATATATGACAATGATACATGAACAACCCTTTATTTCTAAATCTAACTAAGATTCTTACTTCTTCTCCATTATCCACCATTACAGTATCTTTCCAGCCTCTTTCATTTAATGGTGGAGTTTTACCATTTCTCTCAATTATTCTAAACTGTATTCCATGGATATGAAATGGATGTGGTGTAGAACTCATCATTCCCATGCCTGATGAATCATTACTTATTATCCATTCTTCCAATTCTCCTAAATTTAACTCTTCATCTATCCTATCCATATTCATTTGCTTTCCATTTATATTTACCATATGTCCTGAGCCACTCATTACAAATTCTCTCGATCGTACTATATCATCTTTATTATAATCATCTATTTCTACTAGATTTTTGGGGATTTCCATCTTTTTATTACTATCTTCCACTACATTTATAGTCATTAAATTGTAATCATAATCTCTAAGAATTATTTTATCACCCACATTATAGTCTGATAGATCTAATAATATTTCTGCTCTTTCAGCTGGCGCAAGTGAGACATTTGTCATTTCTACACTTTCTTTTAAAAAGCCTCCATCTGACGCTATTTGATGAAATTTAGAATTATCACTAAAGTTAAAGTCATACGTTCTTGCATTTGAACCATTTAAAAGTCTTAATCTTATTACTTCATTTTTAACATCTAGTTCAGGATTTATTGCTCCATTTATTATCACTGTATCTCCCAAAAATCCATCCATAATATCTCTCATATCTAAATCATAAGGAATATTTCCATTCCTAGTAAATCTTTTATCTTGAATGACCAGTGGAATGTCATTGACTCCATATTCCTTTGGGATATCTAGTTCTTTAGATTTGTCATCTTCTATAATAAAAAGTCCTGCTAGACCTTTATATACCTGTTCACCTGTCTTATGCAGTAAATGTGGATGATACCAAAGTGTTGCTGCAGGTTGATCTATTGTAAAGTATGGTTTCCATGTAGTATTTGAATCTATTATTTGATGTGGACCACCGTCCATCTCTCCTGGAACGTCTAATCCATGCCAGTGAACTGTGGTGGGCTCGTCTAATTTATTATCTACATTTATCTTTACATCATCGCCTCTATTTACTCTTATTACAGGTCCTAGATAATTTCCATTGTATCCTAGAGTATCTGCTTCATACCCTTTTATAAATTCTGTTTTGCCATATTGTACTTTTAGATCAAATTCTACTTTCCCTTCTTCATGATTTTTATCTTCTAAAAGAGGTGGTATAGGCAATTTATTTCCATTTTCTTTTTCATTATTAACTAATGGTTCCTCTATTCTTTTCCTATCTCTCCTTGACTCTCTACCTATATCAGTAAAAGAGTAAACACCATATATCATAAAAAGAACTGTACAAATACCTATAAGAAAATACCATTTTAAGTTTTTATTCATTAAATCATCCCCATATTTATCTTTCTAATTTAAGAAGATTAGCATTTATTGCAACTATTATTGTACTTAGTGACATAAATACAGCCCCTACTGCTGGAGATATAACTATTCCAATACCATATAGTACTCCTGCTGCAAGTGGTATTGCTACTACATTATATGCTGTTGCCCATATAAGGTTTTGTATCATTTTTTTATAGGTAGCTCTACCAAAGTCAATAAGAGATACTACATCTTCTGGGTTAGAATCCACGAGTATAATATCTGCAGTTTCAGCTGCAACGTCTGTACCAGAACCAATTGCTATGCCTACATCAGCTTGAGCTAGCGCTGGGGCATCGTTTACTCCATCTCCAGTCATTGCTACAAATCTATCTTCTGATTGCAGTTCTTTAATCTTCTCTTGTTTTTGTTCAGGCAATACTTCTGCAAAATATCCATCCATTTCTAATTCTTCAGATACTTGCTTTGCTGTTTTTTCATTATCACCTGTAAGCATCCACGTTGTAATTCCTTCTTCTTTAAGACGCCTTATTGCATCATATGATTCTTCTCTTATCCTATCTGAAAGTCCTATTGCTCCAATCAATCTATCATCTATTATTAAAAATACATTAGTTGATACACCATGTTCTGGTAGATCTTTAGGTACTTCAATATTATTTTCTTTTAAATATCCAGGACTTACTACCAATATATGTTCACCATCTATAGTTCCTTCTACACCTTTTCCTTGTATAGCTTGAAAATCTGACATATCCAAAGTAGATAATTCCATATCTTCTTGTGTTTTTATTATTCCAGTTGCTATTGGATGCTCAGAATTTTGTTCAAGTGTTGCAGCATATTCTATTATCTTTTCTTCAGTATAATTTTTATCAAATATTTCTATAAAAT
>NZ_JBQDAA010000216.1:0-3787 GCF_052089545.1 Tissierella sp.
TAGTAGCTATGAGCTATTGAGATACATTATTAAATTATTGTGAATAATTCAGGTTAAATATTTAATCTATTTTAAGATTTTCCATAAAAAGACCCCTACGAATGTAGAGGTCTCCATTTGCAAATTTAAAGTTTTAAGGTATAAGTCTTCCTTTTTCTTTAACTTTCGGAACTCCAAAACGAACTGCTACTGGCAGATCTGAAGGCTTACATCCTTGACAGATTTCAAAAGAACCTGCTGCTGACATATAAAGATAAGCATCTGTCTTATCCCAGCCATAAGTCTCTACAATTAAGTCTTGTATTTGCTTGGATGCATAATGAAGGGCTTTAGTAAACTCTTCATCACTTCCTATAGCATACCACATATCCTCTGTTTCAAGTACTGGCCACTTTATTTCAAAGTTTTTTATTAGATCAAGTTTTACTTCAACTTCACCAGGGATTTCAACACCTGATCCACCTATTTCTCCATCTCCCATAGACGCATGAAGATCTCCTAGTTGGAAAAGAGCCCCTTCAACATTTACTGGAAAGTATAGTCTACTGCCCTTTACTATCTTGTTACAGTCCATGTTTCCGCCATGTGCTCCTGGGAAACCGCATACAACATCTTCGCCCTTTGGAGCAACCCCTATAACTCCTGCCATAGGATTTATAGGAAATTTAATATCATTAAATACTACTTGACCATCTTCTATTGGAATCTCCTTAGTTCTAAGTCCGCCCTCTTCATACAAAGGACCTGTATCTGGTAGAGTAGCTATAAAACCTTTGTCCCCTACTTCTATATCTAACAAATCTACAACTAGAACATCTCCTACTTCAGCACCCTCTACAAATACTGGACCTGTAGCAGGATTTACCTTTCCAAAGTCTAGAGAAGTAACAAGTTGATCTTCAGATGTTATTTGATTTGTAAAACAATCTAAAGTTTTAAATCTAATCTTTTCACCTTTTTTTATAGTTTTAACAGGTTCATTATTTGCTGAAAAATTGTAAACATAATCTTTTATCACATAAATTCCCCCTATTTTATTTATATTGAAGCTTTCTAACTAGTCTATATAATAATGGTAAAATTGTCAAATAATTCAGTTTTTCATTGGGCTCTTTTTCATTGACCTTTAATATATTTAGATTCTATTTTTGTGTTTCAAAATATTAATCATAGTTTAATTTATAAATGAATAGTTATTAGAATAATGAATAAATTACTATTTATCAGATGTGCAAAAGTTATATATATTTAGTAGTTTAAATAATTTCGGAGGGAATATATGATTATTTTTATTAAATTTTCAAAAATAATAAGATATTTATTTATAATAATTGTTTTAATTCTTCTTGGACTTGTACTTTTCCAATTAAATAAGGATACAATATCTAAGACTGTATTTATGACTAAACCTACAAATCTTGTATTACAATCAGACATACAAGAAATCTTTGATATTAGAAATAGTGCCATATTAAATGAAGATATAAAAAGTTTAAGCAGTATCTTCAATATAGAAGATCGCAATGGAAGATGGAGCTATGATTATGAAATTAATACCATTAAATATCTAAATCAATGGACAGATAAACAATCTGCAAGATTTAATAAGATTGATTCCAAGGTATTTCTTAGAAAAACTGAAAAAACAGACCATGGATATTCAGTGAATTTAGCAGTCACTACAGAGTATGAATATTCATATAATGATCTTCCTTCATCTAGCAACTCTTTTAGGATTTGTACCTATCATTCACTAGATTTAATTCCAAATGAAGATAGGTGGATGATAACAAAGGAGTGGTATCAAGACCCCGTTGTTAACTCCTTTTTTAATATAGAGAAATTAAACATAGAGAAAATAAGGGAAGTAATTTTATCAAATGAAAAAAGAGATATATCAGATCTAAATGAAAGAAGGCAGGGGGCAGTAAATTATGCTAATGAATATTCTGGTGTAGCAAAACCTCCTGACTATAACTTTCACTATAATAGCAAGTATAAAAACTGCAACTACATGGGCGGAAATTGTACTAATTTTGCATCACAAGTGCTTTATGAAGGAGGAGGATTTAGCAAAACTGATGCATGGAATTATGAGGGTAGCGATGGAAGTAAAGCTTGGGTAAATGCTAGTGCTTTTAACAACTATATGCTCTATAGTGGAAGGGGATCTTTAATCTCAAATGGTAGCTATGAAGAGGTGTTAACAGATTCCTATAAACTTTTACCTGGAGATTATATATGCTATGAAAAAAAAGGGAAGATAGCCCATACAGCTATTGTTACAGGGATAGATTCAAAGGGATACGCCTTAATAAATAGTCACACTCCAGATACTCATAAAGTTCCATTTGATCTAGGATGGGGCGGTGATGAAATTAAGTTTTGGTTGGTTCGTGTAAATTATTAACCACATGAAGAAAACTTTATTAAAATGGTGACTATGTCAAAAATAGTTAACAAAAGAAAATTAAAGAACAAAAAGTTGATTCCTATATTAAATAAGAATCAACTTTTTCATATCTATTCATCAAATATATCTAACAAATCTCCATAGCCTTTTTCCTCCATCTCATCAAAAGGGATAAACTTAAGTGAAGATCCATTTACACAATATCTCATACCACCTTCTTCCTTTGGCCCATCATTAAATACATGCCCCAAATGAGAATCTCCATCCTTACTCCTTATCTCTTTTCTTTCCATACCAAGATCCATATCTATATTTTCTTTTATACGCATTTTATCAATAGGTTTTGTAAAACTTGGCCATCCACTTCCAGAGTCATATTTATCTTGGGATGAAAATAGGGGCTCACCTGAAACTATATCTACATATATTCCTTTTTCATCTAAATCATTATATTCATGACTAAAGGCTCTTTCAGTAGCTCCCTTTTGTGTTACATCATATTCTTCCCTAGTTAATTTTTCCTCTAAATTTTCATCCGAAGAGTCAAGTTCAAGATCTATACTTGGAAGAGACTCATCTCTTTCAACTCCACTTTCTGCCTCATTCAAATCCACATGGCAATAAGCACCAGGATTTTTCTTTAAATATTCTTGATATTCTTCCTCCGCCTTAGCAAAGTTATATAAAGGCAATACCTCTACAACTATTTTTTCATCATATTTTTCTTGTTCAGTTTCTACTACCTTTCTAATAACCTCTTCTTGAGAATCATCCACATAGTATATACCTGTCCTATACTGGGTTCCTACATCGTTTCCTTGCCTATTTACAACCGTTGGGTCTATTACCTTAAAATAATAGAGAAGTACTTCTATAAGATCTGTCTTTGTAGGATCATACTTTACCTCTACAGTTTCCGCATGCCTTGTCTTTCCAGTCATCACTTCTTCGTAGCTAGGGTCTTCAGTGTTTCCATTTGCATAACCAGAAGTAGCATCTACTACTCCTTCTACCCTATCCATATATTCTTCAACACCCCAAAAACATCCTCCAGCAAGATATATGGTTTCTACATCTTCCTCATCATATTCCTTTTTGGTTTCTATATTTTCATCTTTATTTAAATCTAAATCATCTGAAGGAGTATTGGCTTTATTTAAACTTACATTTCTAAATACTAAAACTACTGCTAATATTACTATTACAGCCACTATAATATATTTATATTTCATATCCTATCCCCTTTCACTTAACAAAGTCTACATAGTATATATACCCTAAAAAGACTCTTTCAATATTTATATAAGTTGAAAGACATAAAAAAGTTACCTTTAAATTGAATTTAAAGGTAACTTTTTTATTAAAATACTATTT
>NZ_JBQDAA010000217.1:0-3785 GCF_052089545.1 Tissierella sp.
CTTCTTCACCAGCCTAGACAAGCTTATCACCCTTCATCAGCGTAAGCTTAAAAAACTTAAAGAAACAAAATCAGCCTATCTTTCAGAAATGTTTCCTAAAGAAGGAAAAAAATATCCACAACGAAGATTTGCTAGTTTTACTGACCCTTGGGAACAGCGTAAGTTGGGGGAATTAAATTTCACTATATCTGATGGTAATTACGGTGAGTTATATCCTAAATCAAATGAATTATTATCCGAGGGGGTTCCGTTTATAAGAGTTAATAATATTATCAATGGTTATTTAGTTCATAAAGATTTGGTGTATATATCGCCAAAGTTACATGCAGTTTTAAAAAGTGGGCATCTTAAAGAAGATGATATACTAATTACGACTAGAGGAGAAATAGGGAAAATAGCTCTTGTTGATAATAGGTTTGAAGACGCAAATATAAATGCTCAAATCTGCTTAATTAGAACAGATAATAAAATGGAAAGTAGATATTTACATCAATATCTGCAAACAGACTTTAGTCAAAAAGAGATAATTTCTTTTCAGACTGGATCTGCATTGAAACAACTACCAAAGAATAGGTTAGATGATATTACCATAGTTTATCCTATTCAGAAGGAAGAGCAAGTTAAGGTAGGCGCATTTTTCGAGAAACTAGACAACCTTATCACCCTTCATCAGCATAAGCTAGAAAAATTAAAAAATATTAAAAAAGCTTATTTAAACGAAATGTTTGTGTAAATAGAAAGGGGGTATTTTATGGGAAATTATAATAAAACTTCAAGTGAAAGAAACTTCCAAGAAAGATTTGTTAGAGAACTAGAAAAATATAGATGGATAGCACCAGATGAATTAGATGGAAATAAGCAACAAGTAACAGTAGATGATTTGACTAACCACTGGAGATCGGAACTTAATCGAATTAATTCAGACCAACTAGAAGGTGTAGAATTAACAGATAGTGAATTTAAACAGGTTATGGCAAAGGTTAGTCAAATAGACAATAGTTTTGAAGCATCAAAAATACTTGCTATGGAAGGGTCAACCGGAAAAATTGATGGAATATATAGGGATGATAATCCTAAAATTACAAGAAAACAAATAACCCTTACAATTTTTAACAAAGCTCAAGTAAGGGGTGGGGACTCTTCTTATAAAGTGGCTAGAGAGGTAGCTACAGCAAAAGGTAATAGGTTTGACATTGTACTTTTAATCAATGGCTTGCCTTTAATTAATATCGAACAGAAACGTGCTGATAAAACATTAGATGAAGCATTTGGACAGTTTAAGAGATATTATAGATATGGAGAATATGTAAATAATTTTATGGCATTTTCTCAGATGATGGTCATTACATCAGAAGTAGCAACAAGATATTTTGCAACTCCAAAATCTATCAATGATTTCAATTTAAGTTTTGTATTTAACTGGGCAGACAAGCATAATAAACCTATAAATGATTGGCAAGATATTGTAGGACACTTTCTAATGATACCTATGGCACATCAGCTAGTAGGAGATTATCTAATAATAGATGAGGCAGAAGAAGAGGAAAATAAAAGACATATGATTATGAGGCCCTATCAAGTTTATGCTTTACAAGCTGTAGAAGGTGCTGCATTTGGTTGGGATAATGAAGATAAGATTCCACATGGTGGATATGTATGGCATACCACTGGTTCAGGAAAAACTATTACATCTTTTAAAACTGCTTTATTTTTATCAACTCGGGGAGGATTCGATAAGGTTATATTTTTAGTAGATAGGAAAGAATTAGATAAGAAAACTAGTGAAAATTTTAAATCTTATGCATCCTATGAACCTGTAACAGTTGATGATACAAAATACACCTATCATTTAAGGAAACAACTTTTATCTGTTAAAAAGGGAATAGTAGTTACCACTACTTTCAAATTAAGTAATTTAGTTAAAGACTTGGTAGAAGCCCAAGACTACGGTATTTCTGAAAAAAGATTAATCTTCATAATAGATGAAGCTCACAGAACAACTATGGGAGAAATGATGGTAAATATTAGAACTTATTTCAAGAAAAATAGTTTATTTTATGGCTATACGGGAACTCCTTTATTTGATGAAAATGAAGTGGCAGGAATGATTAATGAAAAATCTGAAGTTATAGATACTACGGAAAAACTATTTGGACCAGAACTTCATAAATATACCATAGATCAGGCGATAGCAGATGGAAACGTATTAGGATTTCATGTAGATTATATAAATACAGGAGAATTTTTAAGTTATGATTATTTAAGAGATCAAATAAAAGATCAAATTGGAGAGCAAAAACCAGAAATGACAATTCGTAAAATAGAGCGCTTAGTACAAGGATGGAGTGATCTTGAAGTTGAAAAGGAAGCTAAAAAGAGAAGAATTCTGCTTTACCAAGATAAAACTCATATACCAAGAGTTGTAGAAGAAATACTTTCAAATTGGGAAGAACAATCACAACAAAGACATTTTAATTCAATATTAACGGTTGCTTACAAAGATCGTGTTATTGCATATTATAATGAATTTAAAAAACAATTAAAGGGACAAGAAGATAAAATAAATATAGCTATGACATTTAGCTTTGGAAATGAGAATGATGTAGATAATATTCCACCTGAAATAATTGAAAGTATGTTTAAAGATTATTCAGACTTTACTGGCATTGAGTTTATTAGTGGTGACAGAAAAAGAGGAGAAGAGGCCTATTTTGAAGATATTGTTTTTAGAGGGACTCGTGGTGGAAGTGGACGCAATAAAAAGAATATAGATCTCATTATTGTTGCAGATCAACTGTTAACAGGTTATGATTCTAGATTTTTAAATACATTATATGTAGATAGACATTTTAAATTACAAAATTTAATTCAAGCCTATTCACGAACTAACCGTATATATGGGAAAAACAAAGAATTTGGATCCATCATTAACTTTCAATATCCAAAGATTACTGAAGAAAATGTGAATATATCATTGAAACTATATGGAAGTGGGGGAAAAAGTAGTAGAGCTATAGTTGAAGATTATAAGACCGCTGTAGAAAAGTTTTCACTAAAGGTTATAGAAATGATAAAGGCTCTAAAAGATCCTACAAAGTGGCAAGAATTAAAAATAAATAGTGAAGCTGAGGAATTATTTATATTATGCTTTAGAGATGCAAATGATCAATTAAGATTAGTTATGCAGTATTATGAATATAAATGGGATGATGAAACATTTATAATAGATGAGGATACTTGGATGAAATATGTAGGAGCATATAAAAATTTAATATTTAAAGAAGGAGAGCCTCGAGAAGATTCTCTTGTGATTCCTTTGGTAGGAAGAACAAAACTGTCAGGAACCCAAGTAATAGATGCAAATCATATCCTAAGCTTAATCGGGTCTAGATTAAAAACTGAAAAAGGTATTCAGAAAGTAGACGGGGAAACTTTAAGGTTAATATATGAAGAAATTCAAGAATTAAGTAATATAGGAGAAGATGAACAAGCAAAATTATTAAAAGAATTCGTAGAAACAGAACTAGTCCCAGGGAATTTATCAAGTGATTTAAGATTTGATGAATTATTTGATAATTGGAAGCAAGAAAGAGTAAAGAAAGAAGTCGAAAGTTTTGCTAAGATGTGGGGAATAGATGATTTACTTTTGTTTAAATCATTAATGCAATTTTCTATAGCTAAAAAAGATAATATCCCTTATATTGATGAGTTACAGAAAAGCATCAACTTCAGTATCGGTAGATGTCAATATAGTTGACGCATTAATTTTAAATTAATTAATTATT
>NZ_JBQDAA010000218.1:0-3755 GCF_052089545.1 Tissierella sp.
ATAGAAACCTTAATATTTTATTATATGAAAATAAATTATAAAAATGAATTAGGAGACAGTATACCTAGCCTCGAATATCGTGCTTCAATAAGTCAAAAGATGGACGATAGCTTTTGGAAAAACTATACACCAAATATTAAAGATATACATGAAAAAAAGATCAAATTTAAGACCGCCTATACTATAAAAGGTAAAAGATTAGATGAAAATAAGATGAAAGTAATTGAGGCTGCTATGTCTGTAGAAGAAGTTTTAAATATATCTAGAAAATATGACACCAGTATGACTGTGTTTCTAACTTCCCTTCTTATGTATTCAATTTATATAGATATGCCCAAAACCAAGAGGAAGAAACCAATAGTTCTCTCTGTACCTATTAATTTACGAGGATACTATAATTCATCTACTGCTAGAAATTTTTTCACTACCATGAATATAAGTTATGATTTTCAAAATAATAGTTCGGAATTTAAAGATATAGTAGAGTATGTAGATAAGGAATTTAAAAAAGGCCTAGTAGAGGAAAATATAAATTTAAAGCTTGCTAGATTTATGAAACTCGAAAACAATCTTATAGCTAGAATTGTACCTCTCATCATAAAAGACTTTTTTATGAAGATTGCTGACAAATTTAATGATAAAAGGATAACATCTTCTATATCAAATATTGGAAGAATTAAAACAAATAAAGAGTTTAAAAACAATATAAAACAATTTAGTATATGTGTAAGTGCAAGAGCCCCAAAAATTACATTTTGTTCATATGGTGATAGGCTGGCAATTACTTTCACCTCTCCATATGTAGAGACTGATATACAAAGGGTGTTTTTTCAATTTCTTTCAAATAAAGGTGTTAAAATTGAAATTACATCAAATATATAAAGAGGTGGAGATATGAAATACTGTAGACATTGTAAAGTGTACATAAGAGAAGAACGTGAAAGGTGCACATTATGTGAAAATATATTGGAAGAAGAAGTAAGGGGAAAAAGTGAAGATGTATTTCCAGACATACCACCTTTTTACGAGAGTCATCTAGCACTTAAGATAATGGTATTTATATCTATAGTAGCTGTAGTGGTGAGTTTTGGAATTAATATGATATTTCCAAGTCATATAAATTGGCCAATATTATTTATGTTTGCAGTAATTAGTATCTGGATTGGGCTTATAATTATAGTCCAAAAGAGATATCATATACCTAAAAAAATAATATGGCAAACAGTAATCATATCTATCCTTGCTATATTTTGGGATTACCAAATAGGATGGAGAGGATGGTCACTAGATTATGTTATTCCTATAGCCTGTGTTTCAGCTATGATTATAATGTATGTAACGGCAAAGATAATGAACTTAAGTGTTAGAGATTATATAACGTATGCTTTTTTAGATGGGATTTTTGGAATCATACCTATTATATTTATACTCTTTGATTTAGTAAATATTATATATCCGTCTATTATCAGTATTGGATTTAGTATTATTTCATTATCAGCTATATTTATATTTCAAGGGGAAGAAATAAAGGCGGAAATAAATAAGAGAATGCATATTTAAAAGTTAAAATTAGATAAGGTCAAGTCTTTTTATCCTAGGCTAAGAAGACTTTTATTTTATAATCTTTCCAAAATTTGACTTAGGTCAAATTGTTTTCCTTCCACTCATGGTATAATAAACTTATAAAAGACAAAACATAAAAAATAAAAGAAAAAGGGGTAGAGAGAATATGCAAGAAAAATTAACATTTGAAAGAGCAAAGGAAAAGCATTTACAAAGATTGGAACAATATGTTCCAATTGTAGCACGAGTTCACGGAGGTACTCATCCAGAATTTCATAAGGTTCATAAATTGTTTGATGAGATTAATAGAGAAATTAAAGAAGCTGGATCAAATAAAACAAATTTAAGTGAAGAATTTATAGAATTACGTAAGGTCACAAACAATTATACAGTACCTGAGGATGTATGTGAAAGTTATGAGGCAGTTTATAATATGTTAAACGATATGGATAAAGCATATGGTATGTAAGTAGATAAACTATGGAAAGGGAAAAGGTGAATTAGTTTGCAAGGATTTATATTAAGTAAGAAAAATCATATAACATTAATAGGTGGAATTTTAATAGTCCTAGCATTTGTTAGTAAACTAGGCTTTAAAAATGAAACTCTAGCTATTTGGCCTTTAGCTATTGCTTCAATACTAGGAATTGCACCTATTGCTATTCAAGCCTATCAAGCTCTAAAAGTTAAAGTTGTAAGTATTGATGTTTTAGTTACCATTGCAGTTGTTGGAGCATTTTTAATTAGAAATCTTGAAGAATCAGCTATAGTTACATTTTTATTTTTGTTTGGAGCATATCTAGAACAACGTACGCTTAACAAAACACGATCTGCCATAAAAGAACTTACAGAAATGGCGCCAGAGAGTGCCCTGAAACAAGTAGAAAATGGTGAGTTTGAAGAGGTAGATGTAGATGATGTGGATGAAGGAGATATTTTATTAGTTAAAACTGGAGCCAAGATTCCTGTTGATGGAACTGTATTGATAGGTGAAGGACATATTAATGAAGCAAGCATAACAGGAGAATCTCTACCAGTAAGTAAAAAGAAAGACTCCAAGGTATATGCTGGAACTATCTTAGAAAATGGTACTATTCAAATCCTTGCTGATCGTGTAGGTGAGGATACTACCTTTGGAAAAATTATTGAACTTGTCGAAGAAGCACAAGATTCAAAATCTGAAGCAGAACGATTTATCAATAGGTTTTCTAAATACTATACTCCAGCTGTTTTGATCCTTTCTATTATTGTTTGGTTATTTTCACGAGATATTGAGCTAGCTATTACAATATTAGTTTTAGGATGTCCAGGAGCATTAGTTATCGGTGTACCTGTTTCAAATGTAGCAGGTATTGGTAATGGAGCGAAAAACGGGGTTCTTTTAAAGGGTAGTGAAGTAATTCATGATTTTAGTAATGTCGATACTATGGTATTTGATAAAACTGGTACATTGACACTGGGAAACCCTAAGGTGGCTGAAAAGGAAATGTATACTAAAAATACTGAGGAAGTATTGGCTTATTTAGCAAGTGTTGAAAATGAATCAGATCATCCTTTAGCAAAAGCAGTAATAGACTATATAGGAGATACAAAATTATATGAAGTTGGAAAAACAGATGTTATAAAAGGTGGAGGAATCGTAGCTAGTATAGATGGACACAGAGTTGCAGTAGGAAATGTAGGACTGATGAAAGAAGAAAATGTTCATTTAAATGAAAAAGTACTTGAAGATATAGCTAGATTTGAGGAAAATGGCAATTCACTTGTTTTAACATCCATAGATGGTCAACTAAAAGCACTGATGGGTATTAGAGATCAAATTCGTGAAGGTATAAAAGATGACCTTGAAAAACTAAAAAGACTAGGTGTTAAAAAACTTGTAGTTTTATCAGGAGATAACCAAGGAACAGTTGATTTAGTAGCAAATGAACTAGGCCTTACAGAAGCTCATGGGAATATGTTACCAGAAGATAAATCAGACTATGTTGAAGAGTTAAAAAATAAAGGTGAAATTGTTGCTTTTGTTGGAGATGGAGTAAATGACAGTCCTTCACTAGCATTAGCTCAAATTGGGATTGCAATGGGAAGTGGTACAGATGTAGCTATTGAAACGTCAGATCTTGTTTTAATGAATTCAGACTTTAGTCTTTTGCCTCACGCATTAGGCTTAACAAAAGCAACAGCTAATAATA
>NZ_JBQDAA010000219.1:0-3754 GCF_052089545.1 Tissierella sp.
TAAATAAACGTAGTAAATATGCGAGTTGTAGAGTTCTGCAACGAGCTATATTATATGATTAAAAGGAGGAATAATTTTGGAAAATATATTAGAAACAATGGTGATACCATTTGCGAAAAATCTAGCTTTAGCTATAGTTACCTTGCTTGTTGGTCTTGCCCTTATTGGCAAGATTGCAAAACTTGTAGGAAAGCAAGTTGAAAAGTCTAAGATTGATAATACACTAAAGCCCTTTATAATGTCACTTGTAAGCGGAATACTTAAAGTTCTCTTGGCTATTAGTGTAGTTGGCATACTAGGAGTTGAAACAGCGTCCTTTGTAGCTGTGCTTGCTGCTGGAGGCTTTGCTATAGGTCTTGCCTTTCAAGGGTCTCTTTCAAACTTTGCTGGAGGGGTACTCCTTCTTGTAGTTAGGCCTATTAATGTTGGAGACTATATAGAAGCTGATGGTTTTAGTGGAACTGTTGAAGCTATTCAAATCCTTAACACGATATTAAAAACACCTGATAATAAGGTCATATATATACCAAATGGAAACCTAGCAAATACAAGCATAGTAAACTATTCTATAAAAGAAACAAGAAGGGCAGAGTGGGTTTTTGGTGTAGGTTATGAAGAGGATACTGATAAGGTTAAAGAGGTCTTAAGTGATATAATAAATTCACATCTACTTGTATTAAAGGATCCTGAGCCTTTTGTTAAAATGAGTAACCATGGAGATAGTTCTGTGGATTTTAAAGTTAGGGCCTGGGTCAAGGCGGGAGATCTTTGGGATCTACATTATGATGTTCTTGAAATAGTTAAAAAGAGATTTGATAAAGAAGAAATAGAGATGCCATTTCCTCAAATGGACCTTCATATGGAAAAGTAAACTAGATTTTTTAATCGAAAATTGAATTAAAAATTAAAGTGAAAAAGTAAAGTATATTCAAAAATAGATGAGTTATTATTTAAAAGACCCTGTAAAATGATATACTTCCTTATAGTAGTTGGATTAAATAAGTCCAATACTAGAAAAGTGGAGTATTAAATTTTATAGGGATTTTTTATATATTATATAAAAGTATAGAAGGTAAATGGATATCCATAGTCAGCTTGACTAACAAATTTATATTGTTTATAATTAATGGTGGATATTGGAAAGAAAGCTGATATTTTATTGACTTGAGATAAGAATATTTAAATTTATAGGGGGATGCTAAGTGATTAAAAAAACTCTTGCTAAAGCTTTAGCTGGACCAATTAAGATTTATAACAAAATGAAGATTAAAGAATATTACAATTCTGCTAAAATAGGTGCAAAAGAAATAAATGATCTTGGCAAAACTTTAATTCTTGTGCCGCATGTAGACGATGAAGCGATAGGATTAGGTGGTTTATTAAAAGGACTTTCCAAAGAATGTGAATTTCACTTATTATATGGAACAGATAGTGGAGCTTCTAAAAATGATAAAGAAAGAGAAAAAATTTCAAAGGTAAGATTTTTAGAAGCTGAAAAAATAGCTAAAGAATTAGATGTTGAAATAGTTGATAAAATAGTTGAAATTCGAAACGAAAATAGCAACTGGTCATTTGAAGTATTTAAGGATCATCTACTAAAGATACTAGATGCAAATGACTATGATTCAATCTTTACTGTATCAGTTATTGATGCCCATCCAGAACATCAAAGATTGACTTACTTTTTAGCAAGGTTTCTTGAAGACTATAATTATTTGGGTGATATTTACTTATATGAAGTAAGTAATTTATTGCCAAATGACTGGATCAATACATATTACAAAATGAACTCTGAAGTTTTTGAAGAAAAAATGAGGCTATATAGTTATTTTGGCTCTCAGAGGGAGATGGATTTTGATATTTTTAATAAATTAAATAAGTATAAGGGACTGGCTGTAGATGAGTCAAAGCCATTGGAATACTTTGCCAAAATGTCAAAAGAAGATTTTGTTGAAAAAGTAGAAAAGGTAAAAAAAGAAGATTTATCTAAAATTATTCCATTTCGTATTGGAAACAACAGATCATTTTATAAGGTTATAAATAAAGAAAAAGACATTCAAGATATCTATAAAGATAAGGGGTGGTAAGGTGGATGTCGTAAAAATTGAAAATGTAGATGATATGGGAAAATATAAAGAAGATTGGGAAGAGCTACAAAAAAGCGATAAGCAGTCTACTTTTTATCAATCCTTTGAATACTCTTATATATGGTGTAAACATAACTTAAGTAGGGAAGATGAGTTAAGTATATATGCAGTTTATAATAACAATAAATTGGTTGCAATTGCTCCATTTTTTATTGAAAAAAGAAAAAAAGCCTTTCTTTCTTGGACGGAGTTAAAGTTCATAGGTATGGGGGATTATAGATTTATTTTGTGTGATGATAGTGGAGTAAATCGTTATACTATATACAATTTAATCATGTCGACTATTACAGAACTTAAATCTGTGGATAGAATTTTATTGTCATATATTCCTGATAATAACGATTTTTTAAATTATCTATTATCTTCTGAAAAGTATAATTCTTTTACTAATTATTTAACAGAAAATCCTATAATAAATTTACATGGAAAAGAAAGAATAATACCTAAAAAAGCAAATAAAAAAAGAAATAAACTAAAAAAAGATTTAAATTATAGATTTGATGTCAAGTATAGTGTATCTGAAGAACTATTTGAAGAGTTTACTAATTTACATAAAACCCAACAAGATTTTATGAAAAACAAGTTAGATAGGAAAGAAAGAAGATCTCACTTTAACGAAAATAAACGCAATGAATTTATAAAGGAAGTTTCAAAATTAGATGATAGTTCTCTTATGTTTTTGATACGTGATGCAGAAGATGAACTTATATTTTATCGTTATTGCTATAGTTATAAAGATAAGCTATACTCTTGGAACTCATCATACAACTACAAATATCATAACTATAACTTAAGTGATGTTGCAATACTAGATATGTTAGATTACTTAGAAAAACAAGAAGCTTTTAATCTTCTTGACCTAGGCTCAGGTGGTTATGCCTGGAAGTTTAGGTGGACTAAAGAATTTAACCTAGTATATAGCTTTGACTATTGGAAAAATAAAGATACACTTGCATATAAAATGTTTAAAATGAGAGGTTAAAGAGATGCTTAATATTTTATCACGCATTATAAGAAGATTTTATAGGAAGTTTAGCTATTATGAGACTTCATTTAAAAATGATTATGTAGAGTCTGAATATATTAAAAAGATAGATGGTGATATAGTAGAAGAGATTAAAAAACAATATCCCCAAGAGTTTACAGATCGAAAATATAATATTTTTAAAAATAGATATTCAAATAAAAATGATAATGGATATGTGTTAAGTATAAAGGGAGAAATTGTATCTTATGGTTGGATAGGAAAGAACAATTTTTACGAAGGCACTTCAGGATATTCTTCTAAACTGCCTAGAGATACTGTTTATTTATACGATCTCTATACTTTTGAAAAATTTAGAAAAAAAGGTTATATGGAAATATTAGTTGAATCATTATTTTATATTTATAAAAAGGAGAAATACAAATATATCCGTACTATTGTATCTTTTGATAATAAAAAGTCTAATGGTTTGATGAGTAAATTCGACTTTAAAGCTGTAGGGTTAATCTCAGTTAAATATTTTAAAGGTAAAAGATATATTAAGTTTAAAGATCTTACAAGTGATTAGTAGAATTAAATATATAAACTTTAAAACCTACCAATACAAAATATAAGAATATAT
>NZ_JBQDAA010000220.1:0-2259 GCF_052089545.1 Tissierella sp.
TAATAAAAGGACAGCAATAATTGCTAAGATAGTACCTAATTTGCCACTTTTCTTAATAACTGAAAGACTAATTGTAAAGCCAGTAACAGTAAAGAAAATATTCATGAAAAAGTTTTGCAGAACGGGATCGAACTCTATAGTTAGTGTATTAGTCTGGACAAGCGCAAATACGATTAGGCTAAATAGTAAACCACCAATAACAGGTGCAGGAATACAATATTTCTGTAGGAAATGGATTTTAGATTTTATATATCGTCCGACTATGAATACAACTACACCTAAAGAAACTGTCTGTAGAACATCAAGTGTTAGAGTTGGCATTAGAATAAACCTCCCCTGAATTTTTCTTGGATCTCACATTTATCAATTTTTAACTTCTCATACATCCATGCTAATTCTAAACAGCTATCTTCTTTAATGGACTTCATCATTTGATTCTCTTTTTCTATTACTTTCTGAGCAGCTTCATGCAAGTAATCTGCTTCGCTAGGATGAAAGGTTATTATACCAGATTGATCTCCTACGATGATATCTCCTGGATAAATTACTCTATCACCAATAGCAATAGGGGCGTTAATTGTTCCTGGACCATTTTTAAACGGACCATTGCTACTGGAGCTCACAGCATATACTGGGAAATTCAATTTAGATAATTCCTCTTTATCTCGAATAGCACCATGGACTACTAAACCATTAATTTCTCTTTTAATAGCTAAAGAAACCATAATTTCGCCGCATAAAGCTCTTTCAGAATATCCGTGCCCAGCGACAATAATGACATCTCCAGGTTTAGCGTTGTCAATGGCATAATAGATCAAAGTATTGTCTCCTGCTGTAACATCAACAGTATAAGCGCTACCAATTAATTTTGAATTATTTAACGGTTTAAGTGTTGATGGTAATGCTGCAGTTCTGTTCATACAATCTCCAATAACTGTTGTAGGAATATCTTTAAATCTTTCTATTTTTTTTTTTTCTAAGCGATCAATTTGTTTATAAATTTTATATCCAATGTTACTCAAAATACCCACATCCTTTTAAAAGTTTAATAGTAAGTTCGATTAAGAAAGCACTTCCTTCTGTATCTATAACTTAACATATGATGAATAATAAGAATAATGGATATTTTTAATATATAATAGTTATAAGATTAATATTAAAGGAGCGTAAATATGACCAATGAAGAAATAGAAGCTTTCTTAGTAATTGTCGAGAGTGGAAACATCTCAAATGCAGCTAGGAAGCTTTTGGTATCCCAAAGCACTTTGAGTCAACGTCTAAAAAGATTGGAAGATAGTTTGGGAGTAGAGCTTATTTATAGAAATAAAGGTCAAAAGAATATAGAGTTGACCTCTAAAGGTACTGAATTAATTCCCTTAGCCCAGAGATGGGTAAGTATTTATAAAGATATTCATGTTATAAAAGAAAATCGAACAAGATTACCTATTACAATAGCATCTATCGCTTTAGTGAATGAAGTTACTTTTGTTCCCTTATATAATGAAGTGATACAAGAATATTATGGATTAGATTTAACTATTAATACACACCATTCGGATGAAATTTATCAATTAGTAGCTAATCACCTTGCCGATATTGGATTTGTATATAGCCAACTACAACTTCCAGAAGTAATTACAACACCTATATATAGTGAAAAAATGTATCTAATTACAAATAAAACCAGTACTTATTATGATGGTATTTCAGTTAAAGATTTAGATTCAGAGAAAGAAATCTATTTAAAGTGGGGGATTGATTATGAAATTTGGCATGAAAAAAGATGGGGTAGAAATAAGCCACTTTTAAAAGTTAATACGGGAGCTAGCTTGATAAAATATTTAAATGAACCTGAGAGATGGTCAATCGGACCAATTTCGTTAATAGAGTCATCTAAAAGTAAAAACAATCTTGTATATTATTCCTTAGAGGAAGAACCCCCTTTAAGGATTTGTTATCAATTGGTATCTAGATACTCTAAACCAAGCAAAGTAAAGGCGATTCAAATATTCCAGAAAGCTGTTCAGATATTTATAACAACTAATGAGTTAGTAAGTAATAATATTTAAATATCTCCAATGAAAACAATTTTTTGTTTAGGAAATTAGTTTTTGAAATCACTTGTAAAAAAATGATAATGGTACTTTATTGGTTAGTTAGAAATACCTCGTCTATTTAAGGTGCACCCGCAATAGACACTAGAAAAGAGCGGATTTATTAGCTTTTTGAATGTAGGTTATAAGTGTCTATTAAACATTC
>NZ_JBQDAA010000220.1:2269-2756 GCF_052089545.1 Tissierella sp.
GATTATGATAAAATTATCTGAACATTGGTAACAGTCTGATTGAGGGGGATTGAATTTGAAATTAACAGATAGATTACTAACAGATGAATTTACTATTGGAGGGGTTTGGTCCGGCAACGCCGATTTTAAAGACTCTGTACCAGGAAATTTGACTTATAGCTATTCTAACAATCAACTCCATGTAGAATTTGTCCATACTGATTTTGGTTTTGGAGAGGTATTTGAAACATTTTATGGTTTGGTAAATAGAACGGAAATTGTAACTTTAATCAATGCTCGCGTCTCAAGTACGAAAGGGAGTAACGTACAGTACACAAAAATAGTTGCAGACAGCATGATTATTGATTCGAAACCTATATCAAATGTAGGTAATTTTTCTCATAGAGAAATTAATTTTACATACACTAATATGGGAGATTGGTTCGGGATAAATCCTTGGAATCACACTAGAGAGAATAATAGTTACTATTATGAAGAACCTTTATTA
>NZ_JBQDAA010000220.1:2766-3738 GCF_052089545.1 Tissierella sp.
TTGGTGGGTTATTAGAAGAAAAAGTAGCAGCAACAGAAAAATTAAATGGTATAGGTATGCAAGAGATTAAGTTAGCATATGTTCCCTACTACAAACTTACACTAAATCAGGACAAAACAATTAAAGAACTCCATGAAGTGGTTTATAGAATTAGCCTGCTATTCAATTTGTTTTTGGGTAAAAAGCTTAATATTCAATTTTTAGACTTTCCTTCTGAGAAAGAGGATCTATCAGGAAACAAATTTAAAGGTACTGGAAGGTTTTATATACGGCAACTGAAAGAAGTAAGCAAAATTAATCAACCATTCCCTTCATATCCATATGGAACTATTGCTAATGAATTAGAGGGTTATTTGAATCAGTTTTTTGTCAATTTTAAAAAAATAAAAGTTATTATCCAAAGTTTTTCTGTATCTTTTACAGGTGGCAACTACGTTGAAAATTCATTTTTAGATGCCTGTCTTAATCTAGAAGTATTACATAGGGAATTTTGGGATGAACACAAAGAGGTAAATGACGAATTAATTAAAGCGGCAGAATTGATAAAAAAGTTATCTTCTCAGATTGAAGAAAGCATAATGGCGAAAATAATTTCTAGCATAGATAACTTGAGTAAACCTACACTTAGGAAAAGAATACTTGAATTATTAAGAGAGGCACCACAAGATTTGCTTAAGAAAATAAATTTAGACGGGTACGATTTTATCAAAGGCAAGGGTAAAAGTGACTTTGCAATAATGTGTTCAAATACCAGAAATTATATTACTCATGGAAGTTCGGATGATAAATTGAAGATTTTCTCTTTATTGGAACTAATTAAAGTAGCGAAAGTTCTTAATATAATAACAGAATATCATGTCATGAAAATAATAGGTTTGGAAGACAAAGATATCATAGACGCAATATCTCATAGAAAATACTATCAAAACGTATTAACTAATCTATATGAGTTTGAGGACTTAAATTAATTAT
>NZ_JBQDAA010000221.1:0-3669 GCF_052089545.1 Tissierella sp.
AAGACATCTAGGTAGTGATGTATTAGAAAGCTACTCAGCAGGAACAGAAGAATATCTAGAAGTAAAATCTTTAGCAGTTGAGGTTATGGAAGAGATTGGGATTTCTATGGATAATCATTATCCTAAGCTTTTAACAGATATACCAGAAGAAGTGGATATACTAATAACCATGGGTTGTGAAGTTGTTTGTCCTTTTCTTCCTTCAAAGCATGAAGAAGACTGGGGCCTCGATGATCCATCAGGAGGAACTATAGAAGATTTTAGAAAAACTAGAGATTTAATAGAAGAGAAAGTGAAAGATTTAATTGAAAGAATAAAAAATAATGAAATTTAGAAAACAAAAGTAGTGTATTGTTATGAAAAAAATGATAATTTTTGATCCAGCTATGTGTTGTTCAAGAGAAGATGGATGTTGTTAAAAGAAAAGGGTGGTGGTTATTATGTTCAAAAACTTCGATTTAAAAAATATGGAATTAACTAAATATTTATTTTTTACTGGCAAAGGTGGAGTAGGTAAAACTTAAACAGCTTGTGCAGTTGCAGTTTCCCTTTCTGATACTGGAAAGAAAATAATGCTTGTAAGTACGGATCCCGCTTCTAATCTTCAAGATGTATTTGAAACAGAGTTAAACAATAAAGGGATACCTATACAAGAAGTTCCAAATTTAGTAGTAGCAAACTTTGAACCAGAAAAGGCAGCAACTGAATATAAAGAAAGTGTATTAGCACCATATAGAGGAAAGTTACCGGAAGCAGCACTACAAAGTATGGAAGAACAACTTTCAGGATCATGTACAGTTGAAATAGCAGCTTTAAAAGAAGCTGAAAGAGCTTCTGTAGATCTGCATGATATAGGAGTAGATAAGCAACTATTAATAGTAAATGGAATACTTAAAGAACGCGATGATTATCTTTCTAATACAATCTATACAAAACAATAAGATGTATTAAAGGATATACCAATAGGATTTAGTGATATTAAAACCTTTAAAATACCACTAAGACCATATAATATAAGTGGACTAGAAAATATAAGATCTTTATTTAAGAGTAACAATATTAAACATAATCATGAAAAATTAAAGATTGATAATATACTAAACCTTAACAATGTAATAGAAGATCTATATAAATCTAATAAAAAAGTTATATTTACCATGGGAAAAGGTGGTGTAGGTAAAACTACTATTTCTTCTTATTAAATAATGGGTTTTCAAGAAGATTAGAAAAATCTAAATATATAGATAAACTTAAAAGATAAATTTAAAAAAGGTTTATTGACTGTAGTTATAGAGGAAGTACCTATTTTGGGTATTTAAATATCCTCCTGATTTAATTGTACCATGTGTAAGTAAAGAACTGTCCTACTTAGTGTAACCTATCCATATAGTATATTATATATTAGTTGAAGAAATTCCATGTTATACGTATAAAATAAAATGATTATAATTTTATTTTTATAAAGGGATTAATCCATATTTGAATTATGGAAGTTGGGAATAATATAAAATATTTCAATAATTTTACAAAGTTTTTCCTCCTATTATGATATAATGTAAATAATTGTCTTAATAGGAGGTTATTTCATGGTGTTGAAAAATAAAATCAGTAAATCTTTGATAATAATAGTTTTATCAACATTATTTATTTGTATAAATGATACTAAAGTTTCAGCTGATTTGAACTCACCTGTAAACATAAATCAACAAATTAAATTTTTAGAAGAAAAAAGAATATCACAAAATATATTTCTTGAAAAAAAACAAAATAATGCGATTGTTGAAGGCATGTTATCTTCTGAAGATGTTGAGAATAGACGAAATGATAAAATTGAAAAAGAAAATGAAATAAAAAAAGATCAAACAGACGAAACAGATACATATTCTGAAATAGTTAAATCTATTAGAAAATTACAAAGGAAAAAACGTGAATCTAAACAATCTGTAAATCAAAGGTCAAGGACTAATAGATATTATAAAAATACTAATATTCCTATAATTAAACACTCAGCACGCAAAGCAGAGCGTATTTCACTTAGTGAACCAGCTGATAATATTGTTCTTGGAAGAGAAGAAAGTACATCTGATAATCATTTATTAGGACAACTTGAAAATATAAAGAATTTGATAGATAAACCTGTTCAAAATAGAGGGCCTACAGTTATGGATTATAGTGATACAGAAATGTTTGAACGTATTGTTATGGCTGAAGCAGGTGGAGAACCTTACATAGGACAAGTAGCTGTTGCAAATGTTATACTAAATAGAGTTAAAAGTAATAGGTATCCTTCAACATTAAAAGAAGTTATTTTCCAAAACTCTCAATTCTCACCTGTTAAAAATGGTGTAATTCGTGGTCGAGCTCCAAGTCAATCTGTTAAAAAAGCCGTAGCTGAAGCATTAAAGGGTAGAATGATAGTACCTGAAAACACTTTGTATTTTGTTAATCCAGTTTTAGCAACAGATCAAACTGTACCACGTACCAAAACGCCAGTTAAAGTTATAGGCACCCATACTTTTTATAAATAATAGAAATAAATAATAACTATATAAATATTAGACAACAAAAATCAGATGATTTATTTTCATCTGATTTTTTGTGCTTAAATTAAAGAAATTGTTTTAATATAACTATAGTTAGAAAATGAAGTGCTAGATTAAATAGCTTGTAAATATTGTTAAAAAGTTAAATTTATTTAGTTATATTAATATGTTTTCTAATAAATAAATTATTGACCCTACCGGTCAATTTATGTTATAATATAAATTGACCGGTAGGGTCAGTGATTATAAAAGAAAGGTGATTAAAATAGAAGATTTACTTATAAATATAGATAAAGAAAAACGAGATAAGATTATAAATAGTGCAATGAAAGAATTTTCCACAAATACATTTGCAAAAGCTTCAACAAATGTGATAGTAGAAAATGCTGAAATATCTAAAGGGCTTTTATTTCATTATTTTGGTACTAAAAACAAGTTATACAACTATTTAGAGTATTTTTGTATTAAGGTTATTAGCGATGAAATAATAGAAAAACTAGATTGGAATCAAAAAGATTTCTTTTTAAGATTAAAAGAAATATCAATAATTAAATTTAGTTTATTAGAAAAGTATCCCTATTTATTTGATTTTGCAATTATTGTATTAGAGGATAAAACAATAGAAGGAATATCTGAAACCAATCCTGATTTTCCTATTGAACTTTACAGTCAAATATATACTTATAATATTGACTATTCTCTTTTTAAAGAAGACATAGATATAAAAAAGTCTATAAACATTATACGTTGGACTTTAGAAAAATATAGTGAAGAAATGAGAAGAAATATAAATTATACAGATATGAAATTTGACTATAAGATGATAGAAAAAGAAATATATGAATATATAGACATGCTCAAAGTATGTTTTTATAGATAAAAACCTAATACTTAATAAAAGGAGTGTTTTTTATGATCAGTGTTAAAAATCTTTACCATTCTTATAACAAAGATGATATTTACCAAGTAAAAGATGTGAGCTTTGAAGTTAAAAAAGGAGAAATATTTGGTTTTTTAGGACCATCTGGTGCAGGCAAATCAACTGTACAAAATATTCTTGTAGGACTTTTACAATTACAAGGTGGAGAGGCTACTGTTGCAGGATATGATATAAATAATATTTCAA
>NZ_JBQDAA010000222.1:0-3662 GCF_052089545.1 Tissierella sp.
ATTAAGGGTAAGTAATGGAACATATAAAAAAAGTGTTAAGTATTATTATTACAAGGTTTTGACAAGGTATATCAACCTTTTAAAATCAATTCTAAGAGGTTTAATATCCTTATAGGTGGATTAGGTAGTCATTGCACAGTTTTGTGCAATGAGATTTTTAATAGTTTAATATCTTTATAGGTGATATTAGTAAGTCCCTAAAAAAAGGCAATATTTATCGGAGAAATCGGAGCCTAATAAAAAGAGATAAGGTTATATTATATATTTTTAACTGTACAGAGAATTTCCAAATCGCTCATCGGTGAGCAATTTATAAGGTTATATTATATAATTTTAACTGTACTAGAGTAAGGACAATTAAACAAAGCTATTTAAATCAATTCTAAAGCAGTTAAATTAATTAGGTATAGTAACATACATTTAAATCAATATAAAAGTTTGTAGGCTATCATATAAGCCTAAGAATAAATATATATGTATCCAACATATCCAACGCCCTAAAAAGGTATATCCTTCATTATTTGAGTCCATAAAAAAGAGTATTCGGCACTTTTAGCAGCCCTAAAAAGGTATATCCTTCATTATTTGAGTCCCTAAGAAAGAGCATAAAAAAATATGCAATTAGAGTCAAGTACCTTCTAGTATTGTATTTTACAGTATTAGAGGGTATTTTTATGTATAAAACTAATTGAACAAAATAACTATTTTGCGACATTAGAATATTAAATGTGTATTAATCTATATATTATAATTGTATAAATAGTATAAAAATGATATAATTAAGATAATAAAAATTAGGAGGTTATAAGATTATGAAGATGGATAAAGAATTTTATACCATCAAAGATATACAAAAACTATTTAATATGAGTTATCCGACAGCATTAAAAGTAGTTAAAAGTATAGATAAAAAAAGAATGATAGGTGGGAAATGGATTATCACAAAGGAAACCCTAAAAAACTATATAGATGGAGAAGATAATTAAGGTATGTAATAGTATTCTTATTATATATAAATGGCTTAAAATCAATCCTAGAGCCTAAGAAATTGATATATAAGGGGTGATTATATGTATAAGGTGAAATTATTAGATTTGCCTAGAAATATTGATTATTTGAAAATCAAAGATACTTATATTTTTAATGAATTATATGTAAATGGAATTGACTGTGCCAAATTACTTGCACGAATAATTGAGAGAGGAAAATATATTCCTTTAAAGTTATCCACAAAATGATATAATAAAAATAATGAAAACTAAAAGAGCAAAGAAAAAGCCCTAACAAGTGCTAGTAACACTTCTAGGGCAGTATTATAAGGTCGTCCAAACCTTTATATTCTTAGGGTATATTTACCCTAATTGTATTTATATTATAAACTTTAACTCAATATAATACAAGCTAAAGGAATTTAATTTTAAGATACCTTATACTACTAGACTTTTTTTCAGGTAGTGGGGGTATCTTTTTTTACTTCCCACTAAAAAGGTTAGCCGACGGGCTTGTAAAATTGGGGGGGTATTCCCTTATATTCCCCCAACCTTTAAATATACAGAAGGGAGTATATAACAATGGCAAATTGTAAAATATGTAATAGAGAATTTAAAAAGATAACTACAAGCCACTTGAAAAAACATGGTTACACTATGGAACAGTATATAAGAGAATATGAGCCAGAACAAGCAAGGGAAAAAGCGACTCTTAAATTTATAAATGACTTTTATATTAAAGTACGGTATAAATTTTTACAATACACAAATGGACAACCTTATACAGTTAAAAAAGGCGAGTCAAGAAGTTGGGGCTTGTGTGATAATGACATAAAAGCCCATTTACAAGGTAAAAAAACAATAGGTATATATTTCCCTAAAGATTTTAGTAATTTAATAGGTTTAGATATTGATATTTTAGATATTGATTTATTAAATAAGACTTATAATACAATTTTAGGTTATGGGATAAATGATAGTAATATATTAATATCCCATAGTGGGGGTAAAGGTTACCACTTGGATATATTTTTATCTCAAATGATAGATAAATCTATAATTAATAAATTTTATGAAGTCCTATTAAATGATTTAGGAGTATCAAAAAAAGAAATTGAGTTAAGAGGTGGAGGAAATCAAGCCTATAAATTACCATTAGGTTTTCACCATAAGACAAGTAACTATTGTTACCCGTGTAATGAATGGGGCAGAGAGGTTAATATTTCAATTCTAAACGACATAAAGAAGTTAGACATACAAATACTAAGCGACATTGTAGAAATCAATTACAAGGCAAATACAAGCGACATAGATTTAATTATAAAATTTGAGGAACTAAACGAAACTATAAACCTGTTACCTATATATCAAAATACAAATGATAATAAAATAAAACAAGCTGAAAACCTTATAAATAATGGAGTACATAAGAAAGGTAAAAGGCATATAAGTATTAGAGAGGTAACAGCATATTACAAGGACATCAAGGGATATTGTTTAGCTGAAACTATGGACATTATGAAACAATGGATAGATACAAAATGGAATAAATCAATAATAGATAATGAGGTAAAAAGCAATTTAAAAAGTACAGTTAAATCAGTATATAGGACTGGATATAGATTTAAGGTACAAGCTAATAAAATCAATATTACATTACCAGAAATAAAAGAAGTATTTAGTATTGAAGTAGGAAACAAGTTGCAAAATGAAGCCCTAAGACGTTTATATTATGCTTTTCTAATACATAGCAAAGCCTATGCAAGTAGCGAAGGTATATTTTATATGACTTATGAGCAGATAAATAAAATGGGAGGTAATAAAGACAGAGCAAGCCTATCAAAACAAATTGATAAATTAGAAAAGCTAAACAAGTTATTTGTAGTTGAGAGGGACACAGTTGCCACAGGAGAGAAGTTTAAGAGAAAGCCAAACAAGTACAAGCTTAATCAATTTATAAGCTATGAGAAGGAAATAAAAGCTTTTACAGTATGTAATGATGGAGAGTTATGCAAGGATTGTCTATATAAAGCGTTATGCTATCTATCAAATGATAAGGACAGAAGAAAATATATCAAAGGTAAAAGATACAAAAACCTTGAGAATTGTCCTTATAACAAGTAATCGCAATCTTTATTATGGTAGGGGTTTATTTCATAAAAAAAGCAAGTTTTTGACACCCTTCAATTAAAGCCACAGACTATGCTTGAGGTACTTTTTTGCCCCAAACCCCTTACATAAATAAAGTATATATATACACATAGCCCCATATATAAGTCTAAATTACATACCTAGATATACTAATTCTTTTAATCTTTTAAGTATTTAAAGGGATATATATAAAAAGGTGCTGAAACTGGATATATAAATTATTAATATTACTAGATAGATAAAAGTATTAGGAGGTGGATATTATAAAAATAAGAATACCATAGATATAGATTATGAGTTATAAGCATAGAATTAAAATAATAGGAGGTATACCAGATATGGAACTATCAGAACAAGCAAAAAAGGTTAAGAGGGAATATTTGAGAGAGTGGAGAAAAAAGAATAAAGACAAAGTAGCAGAACATCAAAAAAGATACTGGGAGAAGAAAGCTAGAGAAGAGCAGGCAAATAAATAGGAGGTGCAGGGAATATGGATAAAGAACTAGAGCAACTAAAGAAAGA
>NZ_JBQDAA010000223.1:0-3589 GCF_052089545.1 Tissierella sp.
ACGAACCTGTTATGGGTTTCTTTATTTGTCGCACTTAATTTTACAATTCATCATAACAAAATAAAACCCCCATCCGAAAAGGACGAGAGTTTACTTCGTGTTACCACCTTAATTTATTATTTCATCGCTGAAATAACCTTATTCAATACACGTTTTCATTGATATAACGTATACTGAAGCACGTTTAACGGATGCGTCCGTTCTTTCTTATTGCGTTAGCATTCAGAAAGACCACTCTGTGACCATTTTCAACTAATTTCCACTTACTCATTCCCACCATCTAAGAGCTCTCTTTATAGTTAAATTAGTTTACTTTTCACTTCAATGTGTTTATTTTAATGATATTATAATATAATATCTTTTTATTTTTGTCAATTAGAACTTAAATTTCATTACAAAAACTAATCTGTATCCTTTAATTCTTTTCCCAGACAGTTTTCAGTTCCTTTTTCACTCCTCAAGTTGTTGCAATCTTTACATCAGTAATAAGAGATCGTTTTATTAACATACTGACTCTATCTACTCTTTTAATTGAGTCCAATTTCTTATTATATAGAATAGCATTTCAAGTAATAATAAGGGTAGCGACAATACAAAGACAAAAATCAAAAGAAAGAATAAATCAAAAATGTTCAAGTTTGTTATGACAATAACAGTGATAAATAGACCAATAATAATTATAAAGGGGTACGCTATTTTTAAAGCAAATGAATCTGAATCATTCATTAACTGAAAAATCCATTTCTTTAACATGAGATTAATTATTGTTCCCACGGGGGCTGACATTAAAATTAAGAGTAAGAAATAAGCAATGGCCTCTTGACCTGGAATCAACATCCATAAATAAATTAAGCTAAATTGACCAACCGCGGTTAACAATAAACGGAGCATTACACTCCATAATTTAGGCTGATGTATTAACAAATGATTCACGTCCTTATTAGATTAGATATTTATTACGTAGCATGCCCTTTACTAATTACATTTTCGCACATTTTCAGCTTTTATAAAAGAATTTGATCCATTATTTTCTGATTTACTTCTATTTAATCCAAGATTATTATAGAGTTCAACTAATCAAGTAAAGGAGTGCATTATAAAGTTATTTGAAAGCGAACAAATTAACGACGCCATAATCCGTATTAAAATGCCTAACGTCTGTGCTTATGTTGTCAATGGGCGTGACAGAGTCGTTTTGATTAATACTGGTTTTAGATATGGGGATTTGAGGCAAGTTGTTGATAACTTACTTGATATGCCCTATGATGTCATCTGCACACAAGGTCATCTAGATCATGCGAAAGCAAGGCTTATCTTTCACATCGGAGCACTTTATTGCTCAAAAAGAAATAAATTATCATTCTTATAAAGAATACGATGTGTTTAACTTATGGGAGTCACTATCATTCCCATACACTTACCAAGTCATACTTCAGGGATTATGGGGTTTCTTATGCCTGAACTTAAGACTGTAATTCTCGGTGACGCTTGTGCCAATCCAACTATTATGAATCAAGATTCAAGTGGAACCGCCGAATCATTCCGAGAAGGTTTAATTAATTTAAATCAACACCGTTCTGAATTCAATTCAGTTTTAACGCAACATTCGAACTTTGGTGTGCCCTCTTTCGTAGTAGACCATAATTTATATTGGGCAGAGCAAATCTTATTAAACAAAGACGATCGTTTTAGAATTCGTTTAGGTGGTATAGAGTCTTTTGTCTCTCGAAATAAAAGGTTTTCCACCAATAAAGCTACTCAGGTAACATTATCTATTGACTAAACAATATTCGAAATAAATAAAGCGCTACTTACCCTAATGAGGGGTAAGTAGCGCTTTATCATTGGGACAAATTAAATGTTGTCCATGGTTCTAATTGTGGTGGATTAGATTGAATTTTTATCAATTCTTGTAACGTAGGATGTGGAATTTCCATTTCATAAGCCGATAGGAATTATATGTCCAAATGTAGTTTTAAAATCATAGTTCTAAATAAGAATTATTGTTTAAAGGATTACGCGATAAAAGACTATAAATCCTGGTTTCTTTTGAATCATCAATCAACTCAATGTCGATTTTATTCAATTGACATTGATACTCAAATAATTCGAAACCATTTCGCATGAAGCGACTTTTATTCAAAGTGACAATCTTGCTGATTTCTTGCTGGTTAATCATTTTCAAGAGATTTAATAAGCTTTTTCGCTGATAATTAAGTTCGCCACCAATTTCTGAAAAGATCTCAAAAGTATAATCATGAGCTTGCATATATTCTTCAACAAGCTTAACTTGCGACCTTAATTCAGCCATTTGTGTCGAAGTGCTAACTCTACAATAACCAATAATAAGTTTACCATCGTTATTGATAGTCTCAGGTAGATAATCTTTTAATTGCTCCGAGGAATAATAGCGAGTTCCTGCATTAGTTATATGATGGGGAATCAACTCGCCATTTTGCTGCATCCGTCTTAAAATATAGGGAGTTATCCCTGTTTTTTTGCAAACTTTCCAATAGACAATAATTCTATATTTTAAATTCCCTTCTGTATATTTTATCAGAGAGGATTCATACTATAAATCGATTTTATATTATTTGATTTTTTCGTGTTCATATTAAAGCGCAACCTTTAATACAGTCTTTCTCTTGCGAGTAGACTTCTATATGTTTCCATATAGCGCAGACTATTTCTTCTACCACATGGGTAGCCACATTTTTCTTCCGCCATTTGCTTGCGGCTTTACTCTCCCTCAAGGAGATAGTCGTTGAACGTCCCTCATATTCATTCATGAACTTAGAGTTTTCGCTGCTAAACAACCATTTTAATTTATCCTTAGCGCTACTTATTTACATACTGTCCTATAATAAGTAGTTTTTATTTCAGCTTAGATTATCCTTATTATTTTTTCTGCTTTCGCACCTTGACGTTTATTTTTTAAAATTCCGCTTTGGTCATAAGGCTTTAGGTATTCTTAGCAATTAAAGTGGAGTACGCACCAATTACTTGATACGCAGGGTATTATAATTGAAATGTAGTCAATCTCACAATATTAATGTTACCCATAATGCAATTTGGCTGTGAGGCTTTATTCGATGATCTCCATATTTTTGATCACCATATAAAGGTGAGCCAATTGCTTGAAACTGTACCCGAATCTGATGTGATCGGCCAGTATGCAATTGAACTCGTACTAATGACATACCGTGCTGATAAGCTAGAACTTCATAACTTAAGTAAGCCTTTTTAGCCTGGTTATGATTTTTATCAACAGTGTAAACTTGATTCGTTTTACGATTCTTCCAGAGGTAATGTGTCAATGTCCCCTTCATCCTAGGTAACTTCCCCATTACTACGGCCAGATAATATCTTTTCAAGTCATGTTTTCTTAATGTATTAGATAATCTGGATCCCGCTTTTGATGTCTTGGCAAATACCATCGCACCCCCGACAGGTCTATCAAGCCGATGCACTAGTCCTAAGTAAACATTAGCTGGCTTCTTATTTCTGACTTTTATAAATTGCTTTAGATGATTGAGTACATCTAAATCTTTACTACTATCTTCTTGTACAGGAACATTATCCGGCTTCT
>NZ_JBQDAA010000224.1:0-3588 GCF_052089545.1 Tissierella sp.
GAGCAAGAGGGCGAAAAGGTGGCCGTCCTTCATTGCCAGATTATAAGAAAAGAGAGATTAAATTTTTATATGATGAGCAGAAGCTCACAGGTGAAGAAATTGCTAGACACACAGGCGTAAGTCGATCTACTGTTTATCGAATTGTTAAATAAAGCAGAATCATAATAATATATAAAAATTAAAAACACAACATAGAATCTATGTTGTGTTTTTTAATACACCTATAATGGAAGTTTGTTAATTATACAGTTCTAAGTTAATGTTAAAATTTTTTATATCAATCAACTACTTTTTGGCTGATATTCTTCTCTTAATTAGTGTTACTAAACTAGTTGCCATAGGCTGATATATTTCTTCGTTAACCCCAAAAAAATTCAGAACTAGTTTATTGAATGTAATCCAATCCGTATCCTTCACCTGTTCAAAAACTGTAGTTATTTTTTTTGTCTTAAGTTTTCCCCATAATGTTAATAGTTGATCTTTTTGTTTATTTGATAATAATTCTATGTTTGGAATATGAATTTGAATGATACCTTCTTTAGTTAAATCAGTCGCCCCTTGACCTCTACCAAATCCAGATCCAGCTAACATATATTGAGCAAGTATACTATTTAATATTGCATGTAAAACATCTATATCTTTAAGAAACATTGGTTTCACACGAAAAGCTGTAACCCTTTGATTAACTGCCATTTGGGGCTTCATGAGACTCCAAAAATATCTATCTTGTGGATTTATTGACGTTATAAAATCTGCATATTGTGGAGACTGGTCAGCGTTAAACCATTTTTCTCCTAACTTGCTTTTTCTGCTCATCGCTGTTTTACTATTCTTTATCTCCTCTAGATAATCTAATGTTTTCTTCATATTATTTTTTCTAATTTCTTCTAAAGTATACTTTGTGTAAAAATAATAATATTCTGTATGGGAAACTTCATAAGAAGTAACGTTCTTTATAGTTTTTAAATAAGGTACTAGATTTTCTGTATTCACTTTTTTATCATTCATTATGAAGATTGGGTCTCCTCCTGTGCGTGTGCCACGACCCCCTTCTAGAAAATTACTTAAAGGAGTTAACTTTCCATTGAAATTATTCAACCATTGCGTATCATCAAACAGTGACTCTATTGAGAGCCCTTTATTTAAACGTTCTATAATTTGAGATTTTTTTAAACTTTGTTGATTATATAAAGGATTAGGTTCATTTAATTTAAGATCTATGATTAAATCATTAATTTCGTCTATATTACTATATTCAGAAGTAACTCTATTATCTAGTGAAATGAAACGAGTAGAACTATCTTCAGAATCAACTTTTTTCTTTAAGACAATGATATTTGTCATAACAGACGCATTTTGAAACCATCTACCCGAACTAGGAACCACTATCATTTCTACGTTATATATTTTACTTATAGTTTTAAAAAACGACTTATATCCTTTTTGAACTTTAGTCCAAGAATTAGATATAACCACCCCAATTCTTGCATCTTCATTATCACTTATTAATGTATTTAGATGTATTATTATTGCTTGGTACAGATCAATTTTATCATTTAAATCATCATAAAATTCAATAATATTACTTATATATTTTTGATCTTCTTCATTTCTAGAATTACTACTAATAAAAGGTAAATTTGATATAATATAATCAAACTTCGGCAGTTTTATTTCTTCTAATTCACCTGTAGAAGGATTAACAATTTTCACTATTTCTCCACTTTTCATATTTAAAGTGTTTTTTTGAAAAACAATATTCTTTAGATTTAAACTGTCAGAGCTGGTCATATTTAAATTAGCTATTTGAAGAGGATAACCATACCTATCTGATGCCCAGACATGATCATGTATATATGTATTACTTTTTCCATAACCTTTTAATAGATTCTGTATTTCATTAGCTATTGTTCCAGACCCCGTAGTTACATCTGCAAATTCTCCTTCAGTTTTTATAACAGTTAGGCCAACTAAAATTTTAGATAAAGCCCTAGGAGTTGTATAAAGTCCCATCAATTCTCTCACAGTAGTATCAATGATATTTTCTAGAAGTTTAGAAATAAATGAATCATTAGCAGTTGAAAAATCAGAATTTGCAAGATATACATTAAATTCATTAAGATTATTAACAACTCTTTGTGGAAGATCATCCTCATATTTATCAACATGTAGAATTGTATAAAAATCCGTTGTGTTTACTATTTCATTTAATTGTTCAGAAAAAGATTTAATATCAGAGGACCTTGAAAACTGAACAAGCATATTATTAACCTTGTTTTGTTTTTTCTTTAAGAGATGACAAAAAATCAATCGATTAATCCAACGGATGATAACATTTCTTGCATATGCGTTAGCTATTACTTCATGTGGTTCATTCTTAGATACATCATTTAGTTCAGCTTGCTCTTTTGTTCTCCATCTAGTCATAAAACTGCGCAACATTGTATCGTTACTATCTAAATAATACCCAGAAAGAGATGGCGCTAGTTTATCTGCAATCGTTGTAACATAACTAGATATATTAAATTCAATTGGTGCTGATTCGAATTTATCCGCTATTATTTCTTGATTTAGGTATTCTAATACTATGTATAGCTGTTCTTTCCAAACATTACTGTTTAAATTGACACTATTTCTGTCAGTCAAAATGTGAGCGTAACTATCGAAAAATTTAGTAGGACTTAGTGGCCAACCCTTATCTTCTTTAATATATATAGATGCATATTGAAAATTCCATAGAACAAATGCTTGTGTTCCCATTCTATTAGCTTTATCGAGTGCATTTGAATATAATTCTTGATCATCTATATGTACATCAGGCATCTTAAATTCCCATCCCATGAGGGTTTCATTTCTATCCTTATCTGAAAAAATAATTGCATCTGGAAATAATGTCTTATTTCTATCGTCATCAAAAATTTTTGAGTGAAGTGAAAGTTCTCCCACTGCCGATTTCATTATCCAATCGTTGTTATGAAACAACATATTCATCTCAACAATTATCTCGCCGCCTTCGCTTCTTTCATTGGATTTTAATTTATAATCACTCATTATAACAACTCTCCTTTGGTTAAATTCGCATCAATAATGCTATCTAAAGTTGTATCGTTCCTTGTTTTTAATTTAGCGAGGGTTTCATTTATCCTATTTTGAGTAATTGTAATATAATCTACTGGGTTATTTTTAAACAATGCAACGTTTTCGTTTTTTTCAATTCCAATAAAATTTCGCCCTTCTTGAAGTGCAGCAACTAAAAAGGACCCCGATCCAGAAGTATTATCTAAAACTACATCTCCCGGGTTAGTAAATGTTCTAATTAAATAACGTCCTAATTCTACGGGCTTTTGAGTTGGGTGAACCACTGATCCCTCTGATTCAGCAGTTTTGAAATATAATATATCAACGGGATAACGACTACCTGTACTTTCGACCAATGTTGGTTCAAAATCACCATATGAACCAGTAACTTGGTTTTTTCTAATCCCTTTAGAATAAGCATCGCCTTGACTCATTTGGGGATTATAAGTGGGTTGTTTTTTATAAAAAACTACTATATCCTCATGCTTTCTTAAAGGTTGCTTCTTAGCA
>NZ_JBQDAA010000225.1:0-3581 GCF_052089545.1 Tissierella sp.
TTTTTTTACTATCAATTTCATATTATCACTCCTCATATAAAGATTTAAGTTGAAACTTTAAATAATCACTTGATACGCAATGAAATTCAATGCCTTCTAACTCACCTTCTACTATATATTTATGTCCCTCTGAATGTAAATGACCATATATACATAAATCTATATTAAATTCTTTCATTACTTCTACAAATTCATTAGGTTTTAAGTTCATATCAAAAGGTGGATAGTGCATCATGGCAATCTTTTTCTCTACGTTCTTTTCAATAGATGATAAAGAGTTTCTAAGTCTTAGTACTTCTCTTCTAAATATTTTTTCATCTTTTTCAGTAAAAAAGTCGCTATCTCTAGAGTTCCATCCCCTAGTTCCTCCTATGCCTATATTTTTATAAATATAAGAGTTGTTCTGAATAAAAAATAAACTCTTTAAATTTAAATCATTTATCTTTTTTAAACTTTGCCACCAGTAATCATGGTTTCCTTTAATAAATACCTTTTTCCCTGGCAAATCATCTATTCTTTTAAGATCAAGTTGCGCTTGCTCAAGCTTTAATGCCCAAGAAATATCACCTGGAATTAAAACTATATCTTCTTTTTCTACTTTATCTTTCCAACTTTTTATAATCTGATCTTCATGATCTAACCAGTTATCTCCAAATATATCCATAGGTTTTTGTTTTGAATAATCAAAGTGCAAATCCCCTATTCCATATATCATATATTCACCTCAACTCATCTTAATGTTTAACTTTAGGTTATAAAAGCTGTTGTTTCCATACTTTAGTCCTAAAGTTAATGTTTAACTTCAACCTAAGTTAATCAGATTAAAGTCTTTTATTTCTAAATTGCCCTGGAAATATAATATCTTTTAAACATATTATATCATCATATATAATTATATACTATTTATCCTTTATTAGCTTAGAAAAATAACAGAAATAACTTATTTTCTTTAAGTCATTTCTGTTATTTGAAATTATTTAATAAGTTTTGAAATAGTTTTAAATTCATCAGTTCCAGCTTTTCCAAGTAAATCAAATAAAACTGTTTCAGTATTTGTAATAATAGCTCCCATTTCTTTTAAAAGATCCAATCCATTTTCAACGTTTTCTTCCGTTCTAGAACTTACAGCATCTTTTACTATAAATACATTATATCCTAATTCTATTAAGTCTCTAGTAGTTTGGTATACGCATACATGCGTTTCCATTCCAACTAGTATTATATCTTTTTTATCAGACTTTTGTAAAAAAGTTCTAACTTCATCTATGCAGCCTGAGAATTCTATTTTAGTAAAAGTTTTTTTATCATCAATATATCTCTTTATTTCGCCCACAGTAGAACCTAATCCTTTTGGATATTGTTCTGTAGCTATTACATTTATATTCATCGTATGAGCCGATTCTAATAGCGTTATGGTGTTTTTAATTACCCTTTCCCCATCTTTCATAGCTGGAACTAGTCTTTCTTGTATATCAACTACAAACATTAAACTATTTTCTCTTTTAAGTCTAAATTTTTCCATTCTTCTCCTCCTAAATATATTCCTTATATAAATTATATAGCAGAGATTAAAAAGTTTCAATAAAGCATACTATAATTTGCTATATATCTACTGCTTAGATACTATTATTTAATTATTTTGTTTATCAAACAATTTCACTAAAGAAAGCATAGATAAAAAGCCTAACATAAAAAGTTTTAACCAACCCATATATATCCAAAACTCCCCACCATAAACTAAATCCATAGATGTTGAATATTCATCTACATAAATCCCTAAATTCCAAAATAGTTTTAATGAAATTAAAAATGATACAGTACTAAGTATAAAAACAATCCAACTAATATTTTTGTTTTTCATTCTTTCCCTCCTTATTTAAAGCCCTTTTTAAGTATATCATCAAAAGATATTAGTATATTTTCTTTAATTCCTCTTTCTATAATTTGACCTAATTCATCTATATCCTTAGGTCTTACTTTGAAAACCCTATAATATGGTTGATCAATATAAATATCTTTTCCTTCTCTATATAGGGATCTCCAACTACTTTCTTCTATTCCAAAATTAAAAAGAACAGCTGTAAAATTTGTTTTATCAGGAAAATCAGAAACACTTTCCCTATATGTTCTATTGGAATCAGCAAATATTTCTAGAAACCTATTTATTTCCTTTGGCTTATTTATGACAGTTTTTTCAATCCCTATATCATTTTTAACATCAATAAGGACAATATTTTCTAAATCTTGATGTTCAGGAACTGGTAGATAGCCTTGATTTCTACCTACCATAAACATAAAGACTTTATCAGCTAGAAAAACAAATAAAATAATACTTATTAAAATTAATGACCATCTTATTTTTTTATTCATACACTCCCCCTAGAAAGTTAAACTATAATACTAGCTTCCTGATAATAAAATTGAAACATACCTCATATAAAAATAATCTTACATGCTTCCTATGAGTAATGTGAGCATAATCATAATAATACTAATAACCGATAAAACTAAAATTAATAAGGAGAAAAATAAGTTATTTTTATATTCCCTAAAAGATGATATTATTCCAATAATAGATACCAAAACCCATATAGGTGTAAATATCATATCTCCAATCTTTTCAGGTAGATACACATAAAAATCACTTAAAAAAAGTATCCAGTTTAAAACTATTAAAGCTAAAGCTACAAAAGAAGACTTAAAAGGTTTTTCCTTATACTTTTCTTTATTTGTTTTATATACTAGGATAAGTAATATTATAAAAAGAACTATTCCTGCAAAAATAAATGTTGTTAATCCCATAAACTATTCCTCCATCAGTCAATCTTCTTCTATATATTCTAAAATATCACCTGGTTGACAATCCAAAGCTTTACATATTCCTGCCAAAGTTGAAAACCTTACAGCTTTTGCTTTACCATTTTTTAGTATAGATATATTTGACATAGTAATGCCAACCCTTTCAGATAGTTCAGTAACACTCATCCCTCTTTTTGCTAACATAATATCTATATTTACTTTTATCTTCATATTCATCACCCTATATCGTAAGATCATTTTCATTTTTTATTTTTACAGCTTTTAATAATAGTTCTTTTAATATTTCTATAAGCACATATATTACAAAAGAAGCAAAGATGATTAATAAACTTAGTAAAACTATACCAGGTTGCATTGCCTTTTCTATATATAGATAAATAAGACCTAAAAAATATATAATTATCTCTGAAATAGAACATTTAGATATAATATTTAAATGTTTTATTGATTTCATTGTAAATACTGCATCAACATCTATAAGCTTTATAAGTCTAAATACATTAAATACTGCTATAAAAAACGGAAGTCCTGTGAGATATATTCCAAGTATTAACGGCCATTTCATATGGCCAAATTCTGGTGCTGTTTCTTCAAAATAATTAGCTATCCCAGGTATAAAAAATATAAGTAATAATAAAATAATTATTGAAATTAAACTAACAGCTAATTTAAGTATATTAATTTTCCAAGTTTTCATAATAACACTTCCTAGTATAATAATGTCATAGTCAATACTGACTATGCAGTTAAAACTTTTCTAC
>NZ_JBQDAA010000226.1:0-3575 GCF_052089545.1 Tissierella sp.
TACTAGATAAAATTAATGTCTAAAAATGACGAATATAAAAAATGGGGGCTAGAAATGATAAAACTAATGGCAGATTCCACATGTGATCTACCACAGGAAATAATTGAGAGATACAATATAGGAATAGCACCACTAAATATAATAATAAATGATAAATCTTATAGAGATAAAATAGATATTTCATCAGATGATTTTTATGAACTATTGTCAGGGATGGATGAATTACCAACTACTTCTATGCCAAGTCCAGAAGAATATTTAAAAATAATAGATAAAGCTATTGAAGAAGGTTTTACAGAAATTCTCTGTATTTGTATGTCCAGTGGTACAAGTGGTGCTTATCAGTCAGCTACCATAGCTAGAGATGTATTTTTCGATAAAAACCCTGATACTTCTATAAAACTACATGTTGTAGATTCACTTTGTATGAGTCATGGAAGTGGATGGCTTATAATGAAGACAGCACAATTTATAGAAGAAGGATATAGTTTTGAAAGAATAGTTGAATTTAATGAGACTTATAAAACACGTGTAAAACATTTGCTTTGTGTAGATGACCTGGACAACCTTATTAAAAGTGGAAGGCTTACAAATGCTAGTGCATTTATAGGAAAACTTTTAAAAGTAAAACCTATAATGACCATGAAAGGTGGAAAAGGTGCCATAGTTGCTAAAGAAAGAGGAAGAAATAGGGTATTAAAATATTATGTAAATCAGTTTAACCAAAGAGTTGATAGGGAAGTTACAGACTTTATTATTGTTGGATATACTTCAGTAATAGAAATGGCAAATAAACTAGTGGAAAAAATAAAAGCTGAAACTGACTTTAAAGACAAGATATATATATAATGCAGATGGGAGCAGCAGTAGGAACACATGTAGGTCACGGTGGATTATCTATGTTTTTTGTAGAAAAGAGACATATGAGAGATGGATTTATTAAAAATGAATTAAGAAATATACTAGAAAAGAAAGATGAACTACTAGATAAAATTAAAAGTTAGTAAAAAATAAAATAAAAATCTTAAATAAGGGGCATTGCCTCTTATTTTTTTACGATTATATTGATATAATGGATCTAGTGAGGAGAGATACTTGGTGAAAAAAGTAATTATTGCAGAAAAACCATCAGTTGCAAGAAACATAGCAGATGCTTTAGCTATAAAATCTAGAAAAGATGGTTATTTTGAAGGAGAAAACTACATAATAACATGGGCTTTTGGCCACCTTTTAGAATTATTTGATGCAAAAGATTATGATGAAAATATGAAGTTTTGGAGATTAGAAAAATTCCCTTTTATTCCAGAAGATTTTAAATATAAAATAAAGAGAGATGGAAGAAATAAAAAAATTGTAGATAGTGGTGCTAAAAAACAGCTAAATACAATAAAAGCTCTCGTAGATCGTAAAGATGTAGAATCTATAATATCTGCAACTGACTTTGATAGAGAAGGTCAAGTTATAGGAGACGAAATATTTATATATTTTAATGAGAAAAAACCTGTATATAGGATGTTATTAAATGAATGGACTGAGGAAGAAGTAAAAAAAGGTCTTCAAGACTTAAAACCTAATAGTGAAATGAAAACCCTTCAAGATGCAGGCATAGGAAGGCAATGGGCTGACTGGATGATAGGAATAAATCTAACTTCTGTAGCAACTCTTAAATACAAGCCAAATGATAAAAAAATATTAAATATAGGTAGAGTGCTTCTTCCTACCCTCAAAATCATATATGATAGAGATAAGGAGATAGAAAATTTTAAAGCAACAACCTACTATAAACTATTAGCAAACTTTAAGACAAAAGAAGATATAGAATTTGAAGGTCTTTATTATGAAAAAGATAATGAAAAATTTGATAATAAAAGGGTATTAGAAGATATAAAAAATAGATTAAAAGGTAAGGATGCAAATATTATAGAAAAAGAAATAGTTAAAAAACGAGATTATCCACCTTTATTGTTTAACCTATCAAATTTACAAGGATACATAACAAGTAAATATAAAGGTTGGACATCAGATAAAGTATTGAAAGTAGCACAATCCCTATATGAAAAGAAATTCATAACATATCCTAGGACTGGAAGTCTTGCATTGGAAGAGAGTTTAAAAGAAAAGACTAAAAAGGTTTTAAATTTATTAAAGAAGGGCTTGACCTATGAAGGTCAAATTAAGTTTTCTACAAATAAGAGAATATTTAACAATAAAAAGGTAGAAGGCCATAGTGCTATAGTTCCAACATATATGAAAGTTAAAAACCTAAGTGCAGATGAAAAACAAGTCTATGATGCAATTAGGGATAGATTTATAATGCAGTTTTTACCTCTAGCAGAATATGAAGAAACTAAACTTGTATGTAAAGGGAATGGAGAGAAGGTTAAAGGTGTATTTATAGCTAAAGGTAAAGTTCAAACAGTCTTAGGATGGCGTATAGTTGAGAATATAAAGAAAAAAGATACTATACTTCCTATGGTGGTTGAAGGAGAAACAGTAAAGATAGGAAAAAGTAAGATAAAAACTGTTACTAAAAGACCACCTAAACTTCATATAGAAAAAAGTCTCCTAAGGATAATGGAAACCTGTGGCAAAAGTTTCAAAGAAGATGAAGAAGATACAGATGAAATGATGGAATCTATTTTAAGTGGATTTTCAATAGGAACTCCTGCTACTCGTGCTGAAACTATAAAAAAGTTAAAAAATGTAGGATATATAAAGGCCAAAGGCAAGAGTTTAACTTGTACTGATCTTGGAAGAACTATAGTTGAAACTTTTCCATGTAAAGAATTATTTGACCTAGAATATACTGGAAAATTAGAAAAGACTTTATTAGATATAGAAAAAGATAAGTTTAAAAAAGAAGACTTTTTAGACATAATAAAAGAATTTACAATAGATGCAGTAAATAATATAAAAAATGATCTATCTATCTTAAGTTCTTTTAAAATACCTTTAAAAGATGGAGTAGAAAGCATGGGAATATGTCCTATGTGTGGAAACCAAGTAGTAGAAACTGAAAAAAACTTTGGATGTGTAAATTGGAAAAATGGATGCAAGTTTACAATTTGGAAAGACGATAGATATATAAAGTCTTTTGGTAAATCAGTTTCAAGGGAAATGGTAGAACTGCTTCTTAAAAATGGTAAAGTTGGATTTAGAAACTTAAAAAGCAAAAAGGGTAGATCTTTTTCTGCTTATTTTAAATATATATACAATGAAAATACAGGATACTATAATTGGGAATTAGAATTTATATAAAAAGGAGAGAGATAGATAATGGAAATAGTTAAACGAATGGTTATAATCATAATAGCTAGTTTTATATTCAATATTATATTTGGAGTTATATTAAGTCGTAAACCTGATTTGTTTTTACCTATACAAAAGAAAATTAAAGGAAGTAGTGCAAGGAATAAATATAAACTTTTATTCTTTTTAGTAGCTGCTTTACTAGTAGTGTTTTTAAATGAATATTTTAATGTACACGAGATAGTTGCTTTAAGTATACTAGGACTTTCTTTAAGTTTATCTGGTATAGTATTTAGAGATATTAAAAAATAGTTTTAAATAATGCT
>NZ_JBQDAA010000227.1:0-3567 GCF_052089545.1 Tissierella sp.
GAAAAGTTTTAACTGCATAGTCAGTATTGACTATGACATTATTATACTAGGAGGATTATAAATGAAAAAGACCAAGGTAAATATATATATAGTGGTGGGACTTTTAATTAACAGCTTAAAGTATCTGATAGACCTTCCAGATTCCTTAGCCTGTTTTACCACAGCTATGGGTATTGTACTCCTGATATTCGGATTATATCTAGCTAACAATGATATGACAAAATTAAAAAAATGGAAGAGAAATATATTTAAAAAACTTTGTTTATTGTTATTTATAAATCTTTTAATTTTTAATTTCACTTCTTATGCCTATGCTGACAAAATAAAGCCTATAAGCCCTTCTGGCTTAAGTAAGTCAGAGCTTTCTAGCTCTATAGAGTCCTACATAGAAAAACATAAGCATACCACTGCAGGCCTTGCTATCTCAGTATTCAATGACCGGGAAGAACTTTACCAAGGCTATCATGGATATAGTGATTTGGAAAAGCAAGTCCCTGTCCTAGAAGATACAGTCTTTGAATGGGGTTCAGTATCTAAACTACTTACTTGGGTTAGTGTTTTCCAATTATGGGAAAAGGGGGAAATTGACCTTAATGAAGATATTCGTACTTATTTGCCCCAAGGCTTTTTAAAAAAGGTTAGCAAGAATGAAAAAATAACTATGATGAATCTTATGCATCATGATGGTGGATGGCAAGAAGGGGTTGTGGACTTTTTTATTGAAGATATAAAAGATGTGAAAGACCTAAAGGAAAGCTTAGAAAGGACAGAACCAGAACAGATATATCCTCTTGGCCAATATAAGGCATACTCCAATTGGGGGGCTACTCTAGCAGCATATATTGTTCAAGAGATTAGTGGGCAAAAATACTATCAATATGTACATGAAAATATTTTCAAGCCCCTAGATATGAATAAGACTGCCTTATTACCTGACCTTAGGGACAATGAATGGGTCCAGGAAAAACGAAAAGAAATCAAAGGTTACACACCTGATAATAAGGTTATTGACAAGGACTTCTACCATATTGCCCTTTATCCTTCTGGCATGGCTACTGGAACCCTAGAAGATCTTGAAAAATTTGGAAAGAGTCTAATAGGATATAAGGAAGAAGAAAGTCTTTTTCAAAATGAAGAAACCCTTGATAGATTATTAAGTCCTAGCTTATATTATGAAGCTAGTAAATATCCAAGAAATGCAAATGGATTTTGGTTCACTGAATTTGCTGTTTCTACCTTAGGTCATGGTGGAACGACCAAGGCATTTTCCTCTAATTTACTAATAGACCCTATTAGTAAAACATCTGCCATAATTATGACAAATCAAAGCTACGAATCAATTTTTAATATTGAAATCTTACCAATAATTTTCGGAGACTTTAATCCTAGCCAACCCTCTATGTCTCAAGAGAAGAAGGATATAGGAGGTATATATGGAAGTGCAAGAACCTTTGCAAGGGGCTATGGAAGACTCCATAGTATTATAAGCAGGGTAAAGATAAAAGAAGAAGATGATGGGAGAATAAAATTTATTGGCCCTGGGTTTTCATTTGAGGGATATGAATTTGAACCATCCCTTTATAATGTAGATGGTACATTATATCAAATTTATAAGGATAAAGATGGGTCTATGATAATGTCAACCCTTTATCAAGACTTTTATAGAGTAAAAACATCTAGAATTATAATAGACTATGGCCTAGTTATCTTAGCTATCCTTGCCCTTTTATATTCTACTATAAGTTTATTAGTAGACTTACTAGGTTTTATTAGGAGAAAAAGAAAAGATAAGGCTAACTTTAAAGACTCTTTATTCAAGTTTCACATATTTACCTTGCTGGGAATAGTGCTTGTATTTGTAAATGTGTCTATCTTAGCCTATAAGATGTTAAACTTTGATATTTTAAGAAATGTTAGGCCTCATATTTATCTACTATTTATATTAATGATAAGTTTACTAGGGGTTTCTATATTTCTAATATATAGCTTAAGAAGATCAAATATCAAAGGAAGAAAAAGACTTAAATATATTTTAACTAGTATAGGAAGTTTAATAATTAGTTTAAATATTTTTTATTGGCAATTATATTTAATAAAGTGATTATGTACCAGAGACGAATATTTGCAGAAAAGTGTGTAACTAAAATAATCTTTATTTTAAGGGGGAATTAGAATGTGGTCAATTACAGGAATTATATCAGATAAGAATGGAAAAGCAATGAACAAAGTTTCTGTTATATTGATGGATAAAAATTTTAAAGAAATTACTTCCACTATGACAAATAAAGACGGAGAATATTGTTTAAATCCTGAAGGTAATCATTATCCTTTTATGGTAGCATTCAAAGATTACAAAGAAAAATATCTTGAATTCTGGTGTCATAATATTAACTTAAATAAAGACATTGTTATTAATGGAAGTATAGATAAGTTAGAAATTTATGGTTTACATTGTTTTCGAATTTTGGGAGCATATCCATCTTTGACGGTATATTTTAGGCCAATGAGTTTAGAAAAATATAATAATGGGGAAGCTGATATATCACCTAATATTACAAATGACTCCATTAAGGCATTTATCAATAATGAAGATATTAAGATATTAAAGGTTAATAAGATTAAAGAATATTGTGGAGACACTTGTCTGACCGCTTATCTGATGCAGGTTTCTTTGCCGGAAGGTTTACTCCATAAGAGTGAAAATTTGTTAGATATTGAAATATTAGATCTAGATGGTTTTTTTGGGCAGGCTTCAATTTTCTTTTAGATAAAATATCCTCCCCTAGAAGGACTACTGCTACATAAATTGAAGATTAAATACCTGGCTGAACTAGTAACCCTAGAGGCTAGCTTTATTGATTTCATTCTAATAGTATCCATCAATCTTAAAAAAACACCTGTATCTGGATGTGTTTCTTTATATTTATCTAAGAAAGGTTCTATAAATTAATAAAGGAACTAGGATATTCTGGATTTTTATGATTTATACGCCACTCCGAAGGAATAAGTAAAGAAGATTATTTGAAGCTAGAAGATGAAATATTTGATCATCAGACTGTAGATGAAATATTTGATAATGCAAAAAAACACTGGGAGAGTAGATAATAAATTATAAAAAGCAAAGCTTTCGAATTAATAATTATTCGAGGATTTTGTTTTTTATGGATGTTAATGAAAAAAGGTTATTATATTCTTATAAATTCAGAAAGATATTCTTCCACCAAGGGGATAATATCAAGCTACGACATCATTATTGACCTCTCAAGGCATGTAGAGAGTATAATAATGATGACGTATTGTGGTTTTGATAAAAAACAATAGGGTTTGACCACAACATATAGTGGTTTGAGGATCAAGTTCGGGTCAAAAATTGGTGAAAAAACACACTTTTTTGACCCTTTTAAATAGGGTGTTTGACAGATGACATTAGTTATTTTGAGATATTTAAGGATTTAATGGTTAAATTTGGTTGATGTTATGGTAGGAGAATTATATACTATAGATGAACATTAGTAGGTATAGATATGTAGTAAAATGCGCAACAAAGGTTTTATAATTCGATAATGA
>NZ_JBQDAA010000228.1:0-3567 GCF_052089545.1 Tissierella sp.
ATGCCCACTTTTCCCTTCTATCCTTACCTTAAAGTAGTCGCAAGCTGCTGCAATAGGACCAGGTCTTACACTTATCTTTCCTGTATCAAGTGATGATCTTAGATGAAGGCCCAACACCCTATCTACATCCTTTAAATGTCCAAGACTTATAAATTGCCTAGCTCCTTGCCCTATCTCTTCTGCTTGTTGAAAAAGTAATTTTATTTTACCCTTTATCTCTCCTTCTTTTTCCTTTAATATCTTTGCTGCTCCAAGAAGTGATGCAGTGTGAGCATCATGTCCGCAAGCGTGCATTAAACCTTCTTTTTGAGAAGCATACTCAACATCATTTAACTCCTTTATCTCTAATGCATCTATATCTGCTCTAAGTGCTATTGTCTTACCTTTACCTTTCCCAACATATCCTATGATTCCAGTTTCTCCAACTCTTTCATGTAGAATTCCTATTTTATCTAACTCTTCTTCAATCTTTCTGGCAGTTTTGTATTCTTTCAAGCTTGGCTCTGGATTTTGATGAAACCATCTTCTCAAGTTTACAATATATTCTTTTTCATCTTCTATCCTTTTTTCAATAGTCATATTTATCTTCCTCCTACCATGTAATCTTTTGGGATCCTTTATATAGTTCTTCTACTATTTTTTCAACTTCGTCTGTTCTATATAATTCTACTACTCTTTTATAAGCTTCATTGTCCTTATCTTCTGTTCTTGCTGCTATAATATTTATATAGGGTTTAGAGTTTTCATCTACCGGTTCTAAAAATATTGAATCTTTGCTTGGTAGTAAACCTGCATCTACTGCCATTCCACTATTTATTGCCGCTATTGTCACATCTCCTAAAGTTCTTTCTGTATTAGATGCATCTACTTCTATAAATTCTAAGTTAAGTTTATTTTCTACTATATCCTTTTGGTTGGGAATATGACCTGATTGTGGATCTAAATTTATAAGACCTGCTGTTTGAAGTAGGACTAGTGAACGCCCTCCATTTGTTTCATCATTTGGTATAGCTACTTTATCTCCTTTTTTTAGTTGACTAACATCTTTTATTTTTTCTGAATAAAGTCCAAGTGGTGCTATTATTGTTTCCCCTATAGCAGTTAAATCCAGATCCCTTTCTTCTTTAAATTTATCAAAGAATGCATAATGTTGAAATGAGTTTATATCTATTTCCCCTTCTGCCAGTGCTATATTAGGTCTTGTATAGTCTCCAAAACTTACAACTTCTAAAGTAATTCCTTCTTTTTCTAGTTCATTTTTTATATGAGACCATACTTCATTTTCACTACCATTTACCCCGAGTTTTATAACTTGTTTGTTATCCTCTACAGAACTATCCACTGCTGGTTTATTACTACACCCTGTTAGAAAAGCTCCAAATACTACCAATGTTAATATTATAATAAATAATTTTGTATTTTTCATTTTTTCTCTCCTTTAATGACTTATTTTTTTAATCCATATATTCCCTAGTGTTTGAACTATTGATACTAATATTAAAAGTATTATTATAGTTACATAAGTTACATCTAGTTGATACTTTTGATAACCATATCTTATTGCAAAATCTCCAAGTCCTCCACCACCTATAGAACCTGCCATAGCTGAAAGGCCTATGAGACTTACAAATGTAATAATAATTCCTCTAATTATTCCTCCAAGACTTTCCTTTAGATAAACTCTAAATATTATCTCCCAAGGACCAGATCCCATGGATTGTGCTGCTTCTATCAAACCTCTGTCTACTTCACAAAGTGCTGTTTCTATCTGTCTTGAAAAGAAAGGTACAGTTCCAAATATTAAAGGTACTATAGCCCCACTTGTACCTATTGAAGTTCCAACTATTAGTCTAGTCACAGGAATAAGCGCTCCTAAAAGAATTATAAAAGGTATACTTCTAAATGTGTTTACTATCTTATCTAATATGTTATTTATTATCTTATTTTCTAATATACCTCCCTCTTTACTTACAACTAGAAAAGTTCCAAGTATTGTTCCAATTGCTAGTGAAATACCTCCTGCTATAGAAACCATTAGGAGTGTTTCTTTTAAACTACTTATGAGTTCTGCCTGATTATTAAGAACATTTGGTATGAATTTTAACAGTATCTCTTCCATGGTCTAGCACCTCCACTATAAGTCCTTTTTCTCTAAAATAATTTATTGATTTTTGTATGCACGCTCTTTCTCCATGGAATAATATTATAAATTCTCCTACTGGAGTATTTCCTAAAATTTCTATACTTCCATAAAGTATAGAAACATCTAAATTGTACTTTTTTGATACTCTTGATATTAAAGCGTCTCCAGTAGATTCTCCTAGATATGAAACTCTAGCTAAAACATCTCCTGATTTTATGTTAAATATATTTTCTTTTAGATTTAAAGTTTCATAAATTCTACTTCGATTTGAAGCTAAATTTAAAAACTCCCTAGTTGCATTGTTTTCTGGTCTACTAAATAATTTGACAGTAGTTCCATCTTCTACAATCTTGCCATCTTCCATAACACTCACCCTGTCACATATTTCTTTTATAACTGCCATCTCATGAGTTATTAGGATAATTGTAAGACCAAGCTTAGCTCTTAGTTCTTTAAGTAAAGATAGTATAGATTTGGTAGTTTTAGGATCTAGCGCTGAAGTTGCTTCATCACAAAGAAGAATTTCTGGATCATTAGCTAAAGCCCTTGCTATACCTACCCTTTGCTTTTGCCCTCCACTAAGTTGTGATATATATGATTTTTCCTTGTCTTTAAGTCCTACTAGCTCTAATAGTTCTAATACTTTTTTTCTTTCATCTTCTTTAGAAAGCTTTGCTCCTCTTAATGGATAAGCTATATTTTGATATACATTTCTAGAGTTAAAAAGACTAAAGTGTTGAAATATCATACCTATCTTTTTCCTTCTATTTCTTAAATCTCTTTCTTTAAGTAAAGTCAAATCTTCTCCTTTAAATAAGATTTTTCCTTTATTTGGTTTTTCTAAAAGATTAATACATCTTACAAGCGTACTTTTACCAGCTCCGGAATAACCTATAACTCCATATATTTCACCTTTTTCTACTTTTAAGAAAACATCCTTTACTGCTTCTACTCTACGCTTTCCATCATCAAAAGTTTTTGATACATTCACCACTTCAATCATTTTAATCCCTCCATTTTTAGAAAATAAAAAAAGCTTTCACCCCTCTGCTATTTATAGCAAAGGGACGAAAGCTTCGTGTACCACCCTAAGTGTTTATACTTATCTCGCGATAAGTACCTCATCAAGTACGCAGGAAAAAATCTCCATCAATACTCTAGCACTATAACGTGTGCACACGTGAACATCTAAAGCATACTTTCGATATTCAAACTCTGCGGCCATTTTCAGCTTGCTATCCTCTACTCCTTCACACCAACTCCGGAGCTCTCTTTGAGAGTATTCACATACTTACTTTCCTCATCTAAGTCTTTTTTTATATTTTCTTTATCTTGTTGACTATCTTAACAGCTATAATATTTTTTGTCAAGCATTATTTAAAACTATTTTTTAATATCTCTAAATACTATACCAGATAAACTTA
>NZ_JBQDAA010000229.1:0-466 GCF_052089545.1 Tissierella sp.
TCCTGGATTTGGTAGCATACTATCCACAGTTACTCCACTAATGTTAGCTACAAATGAATTTATTCTCATATTTGAGTATGAGATTAAATAATCTAATTCTCCCATTACACTTATATTGTTTCTTTCTATATTTAACTCTTCCATAGTTTCTCTAATTGCTGCTTGTTTAAAAGTTTCACCCTTTTCAAGTTTCCCGCCGGGAAAAGAAACTTCTCCAGGTTGCGTTTTCATATCTTTAGCTCTTAATTCAAATATTATATTAAGTTCTTCTTCTATTTTTATAAGAGGAATTATAACAGCAAAATTAGATATTGACTCCAAAGCTTTTGGCTTTTTTTCTTGTATAATCTTCTTGATATTCTCTATGTCTAAAGTACTCAAAAGTTCCATCCTTTCAACTAAAATTAATCTATTAATATTATATTTGCTATTTCAAGTATTGATTCTTCCTTATTAAAATATTTAG
>NZ_JBQDAA010000229.1:476-3524 GCF_052089545.1 Tissierella sp.
AAATCTACTTTTTTTATGATTTTTTCTAAAGAACTTTCTTCTACTTCTTTTAATTCAATTGGTCCTATATTTCTTATCAGATCTAATAAATCATCAAAAGTATATATATTAAATTCTTCTATAGATAATTCCATGGCTTTTTTCTCTATTAATTCAATCAAAACATCTTCATAGGTAAAGCCTTCTCTCAATCCCATAATAGAACCAAGTTTAGGAACTATATGCTCAAACAAGGTTCTTTTATTAGGCACCCTATCTATATTTAATTTATTTAATATTTCCTTTATTTCTATTTCCCTTAAATTTAATAAATAATCTAAATAATAGTCTTCATCATTGGGCTCTATATAGTAGATCTTTCCTTTTAAATTTCTAAAAACTTTTAAAGCATCATAATATCCCATTTTTATATTTTTTTTTGCTTGTTCTTTATCACATATATATGATCTTCCTATATCTCTAGATGGAGATATTACAATCATATTTCCATCATCGTTAGGAGGCCTTCTGATAAATCCTTTTGAGTGTGTTCTAACAAGTATAAGATCTTTATAGCCCTTTTTTTGTAGTAATTTAAATGGTAAATTATCATAAAAGCCTCCATCTAAATAAATCTTACCATCTAATTTTTCAAATTTAAATATAGGAACATATGCAGATGCAAGTAAATAATCTCCTAACTTGCCCTGTGGAATATCTTCTATAAAAACTTCTACTGGTATTCTATCAGTAAGATTAATTGTAACCATACCAAAATCTATAGGAGATTTTCTAACTCTTTCTTCATCTATATATTTATTTATCATATCTTTAAAAGGACTTATGTCTAAACCCCTATCTGTTATTACTGATATTATTTTTTTAGAAAGAAGTTTTAAATCTTCTAAATCTAATTTTGTATTTAGTAAGTTTTCAATTTCCATTTCGTTAGCTTGGATTATATCAGTGTAAGATATATCATTCCATAAGTCTAAGATAGTTTCAAAATCTCCTTGAACTATCATAGCTCCATTTAAGGCACCTATAGATGTTCCTGTTACACCTTTTATTTCTATCTCTTCTTCTAGTATTGCTTTATATACACCGGCATGATAAGAGCCTTTTGCCCCTCCCCCTTCTAAAACTAAACCATACATGAAAATCATCTCCTGTTTTAAAGTTTTATGGTATAATTCTTATAAAGAAAACTTTCATTAGATACTTTCTAATGCTAAAATGTACTTACAGTATACAACTGGATAAATATATTAAATGGAGGTGAGTTTATGTCTAATAGAAAAAGTTGGAAAGAATATTTTATGGAAATTACAAATTTAGTTGCAAGTCGTTCTACATGTGACAGAGCTTTTGTGGGATGTCTAATTGTAAATGATGATAACAGGATTGTATCTACTGGATACAATGGATCTGTTAGAAAAAACCCTCACTGTGATGATATAGGTCACAAAATGAGAGATGGACATTGCATAGCAACTATTCATGCAGAAATAAATGCATTATTATATTGTGCTAAAGAAGGCATTTCAGTAAAAAACTGTAGTGCTTATGTAACCCATTTCCCCTGTCTAAACTGTACAAAAGCACTCATTCAAGCTGGAATAAAAAAAATCTACTTTCAAAATGATTATAGAGTAGATGATTATGCGGTAGAACTTTTAAATATAAACGGAATCGAAATAGAGAAATTATAATTATACCAGTCCATCTTCTATTGCTTCTTTAGCTAATTTATCAGCCAGCTCATTATATTTTACACCACTATGGGCTTTAACTTTAACAAATTTAACATCTAATTTATCTTTTATAGAATCATAATATTTCTTATAAAATTTTGTTCCTTCTTTATTGGTCTTCCATTCTCCTATGGCCCATTTTTCTATACCTGCATAATCATAATGAAGAGAGAGTTTTTGGTAGTTCTTGTCTATAGCAATAGACATAGCTACCATAGCTCCTTTTAATTCTCCAGAAACATTTCTCATTTTAACTAATTCAGGATCATCATCTTTTCCCTTAAATGTCTCCATACCACTTTTTGTTATTATAACTGCTCCATAACTATATAACATATGTTTAAGAGAAAAACTTCCATCTACATAAGCTATCATTTCATCTTCTAACATTAATCCTTCTTCAAACTCATTTTCCTCTTTTTTAATTTCTATTTCCTTCTTAACCTCTCTTACCCCTATATTATTTCCGCCTATAAATGCTAAAGCTTCTTCATATGTTTTAAACTTTTTAAATTTTGCACCTTTAAATCCTTTTACCTGTTTCTCACATTCACCCCAGGTATTATATACTCCTGGTGCATTTCCTACCTTTACTGCATAAAAATATTTGCTCATTTAAGTTTCTCCTAATGTTTTAATTTTATTATATCCAAAAATGGCCAGTTAAACCAGCCATTTTAGAATATAATATATTATATTTTAATTTATCTAAATTTCATCCATAAAAGCTTTATTTTAAAGCTTTTAAAATTGCCTTTGTCCAAGGAACCATATCCTTAGGACTTCTTGAAGTTATAATATTTCCATCAACTACTACTTCTTCATCTACAAATTTTGCTCCTGCATTTATTAAATCATCTTTTATAGATTTAACTGCAGTAACTTTTTTACCCTTAATATCACAAGAAGAAGCCAGCATCCATGGACCATGACAAATTGCTGCTATAGGTTTTTGAGCCCTATCTAATTCTTTAACAAAACTTAAAGTAGCTTCACATCTTCTCATATGATCTGGCGAATAACCACCTGGAATTACAACCATTTCATAGTCCTTAGCATCTATATCCTTTGATGCATGTGTGCTCTTAACAGGATAAGAACCAGATTTTCCTATATATACTTTATCTTTTTCAGTCCCAACTAGATGAACCTCATATCCTTCTTCCATAAGTCTATAATATGGATATAAAAGTTCTACTTCTTCATATAACTTTTCTACTAATACAGCTATTTTCTTCATAGTCTCCTCCTTGATTTAATAATTAATAGCTCGTTGCAGAACTCTACAACTCGCATATTTACTACGTTTATTTAC
>NZ_JBQDAA010000230.1:0-2759 GCF_052089545.1 Tissierella sp.
ACTTGAATAGTACCATTTATAAGTCTTGGTAGTAGTAGGTCACGCTGCTTGATTAGGTTTTGGTTTTCAACTTTATATTTTTCTATTATTTCAAAATTTTGTTCAACAATATTGTTAAATTTAGTCATCAAGTTTTCATCAGGTATTAATAATTTTATTCTTTTGATGTTTTGATTATTAATTGCAACTTGAGTAGATCCATTAGCATACATATCTTTAATACTTTCAAAAATTCCATATCTAATAAAAGATAAATAATAATAATAATAATTTATATTTTTAAATTCTATTCCTGCGAAACCTGTAGAAAGTATTATATTATTTATCAATCCTTTAGAATGATTTTTAAAGTACAAATGCTTTACTGAATCCTGCATCTTTGCAAACCAAATTGTATTTTCTTTTGGTTCCATATTAGCCCTTGATGGTTTATCTATAAAAGTTATATTTTCACCATGTTTTAAATTTATACCTTCTACATCTGCTGTTGCTAAGTATCTTTTATATCCTTTAAACTCATTTATACCTGATGAAAGTAATTTTACTTCTTTATTAATAAAGTTTTTTACTTCCCATCCTTCAGGTATCCCTTTTATAAATTTAGTGTTTTCATGTCCCGGAAATCTCATTCTTACAAACCATTCTTTATATATTTCTTCTGCTGTCTTTTCTAGGATTTCTATTCTTTTATTATTGTTTTCTATTAATTCATCATAGGCTGAAAGTAGGTCTGCTATTTTTTCTTGGGTTTTTAGGTCTGGCAAACTAAACTTAAATCTTCTTATAGTTTTTAATGTTATACTCGCTTGATTAGCCGCTCCCTGTGCATTATCAACACAATAATGTTTATAGTCAACAGCTTTTAACCTATAAAACAAATAATCATTATCTAAGTTTTCATCAGGTATTATCTTCACAATATTTTGATTCAGATAAGATCCATCAAGATAGTCGGGAACTCTTACTATCTTTCCTACTAAAGAGTTTGGATTATTCAACCAAGAGCCAACCGTTTGACATAAAACATCTTTTTTCTCTAAAATAAATCTGTCGTAATCTTCATCATAATCTATATATACCATTTTATCCTTTTCTATTGATTCATCAGTAAAATTAGAAACTCTTACAACTGGAATTCCATTGTTTTTATAAAGTGAACTTTTAAATGCATTTCCTTTTAGAGTATCTATATACTCCCCTAATCTTACTTCTCTCCATTTACTCATACTCAATCACCAATTTATCCAAGTTCTCTTCTATCTTCTTTTCCAATTCTTTAGCTTCTTCATTTAACTTTTTAAACTCTTCATTAAGTCCAAATAGTTCTTCCTTAAATTCCTCTGCTGTCATTCCATCATCTTCTATAACTACCCCTACATATCTTCCAGGGTTTAGTGAATAATTTTGATCTATGATCCCATCTTCCCCCTCAAGTTTTGCTACTTTACAAAGACCAATTACATCTTCATATTTACCTTCAGGGAATCTTTCTTGAAGCCAATTTATTTGTTTTTGGAAGTATTGTTTATCTTCTTCTGTTTCTCCATTATCTCTAGAGTCTTTATATTCTTCTATAAGTTCATAAAAACTTTCCCTATCTCCTTCATAAAGTCTGGTTATAATAGACAGATTTTTAATCTGTTCATCTGAAAACTTTCTAAGGGCCCTATCTACTTGGGTAAATATGTTTCTTGCATCTATAAAAAGAATTTCATCTTTTTTCTCTTTTCCTTTATCAAAAAACCAAAGGGTAGCTGGAAGGGTTACTGTTATAAACATGTTAGATGGAAGGGCAACCATTTGAGATATTACGCCATCTTCTATCAAAGATTTTCTTATATCCTTTTCACTATGTCCTGCATCTGATGCAGAGTTAGCCATTACAAGGGCTGCTCTTCCATTATCATTTAAAGCAGTTGCAAATTGATTTATCCAAAGATAATTGGCATTGGGAACTGTAGGTTTTTTAGCCTTAGTTTGAGGTACTCCGTAATGATTAAATCTTTTTTGCTCTTTTACTAAATCAAGTTCTACATTGTCTACATTAAAGGGAGGGTTTGCCATTACATAGTCAAAGTTTCCAAATGAACTATGAGGATCTGCATAGTAAGAGTTAGCTTCTATTATATCTCCTCTTATATTATTTAAAAACAAGTTCATCTTAGCTAGATTTGCTGTTTCTCCTGTTCTTTCAACTCCATAGGCTCTTAGGTTTATATAATGATTATCTCCGTGCTTTTCTTTCTGCCTTTTAGCATAGTGAGCAGCTTGTACAAACATACCTCCGGAACCACAGGCTGGGTCAAGTATCTTTCCTTCTGTTGGTTTAAGAACCTCTACCATATATTGTACCACCGTTCTAGGTGTAAAGAACTCTCCCCCACCTTGTCCTTCTTTTAAGGCAAAGTTACCTAAAAAATATTCGTATATTTCTCCGAATATATCATTTTCTATATCTGTTGGAATATCGTTAAAGTTTCTAAGTAATCTATTTAATATTTTATTGTTATCTTCTTTGCTTAGATTGTGATAACTGTCTTTTGGTAGTATTCCAACTAGTTCAGGGGAATATTTTTCTATGCCTTCTATAGCTTCTTTAATCTTTTTTGCTATATCTTCTTCTTCGCTTAAATTTAATAAATAGTCATATCTTGATTCTTCTGGAAGATAAAAGCCACATTTTTCTATTGCTATTTCCTCCATAGGCTTTTCTCTTCTTCCACCTTTTAGTTCTCCATATTCTTTATTTATTTCTTCTT
>NZ_JBQDAA010000230.1:2792-3496 GCF_052089545.1 Tissierella sp.
GTTCATCAGCTGTATCCCATAATCTTTTTTCTAAGTCTTTTATTGTTTTTGTGTCCAAATCTATTCCTCCTGGGTATTTAAATTTTCTTATCTATCTTATACTCCATAATGTCTTCTATTCCACAATCTAATACATAGCAAAGCTTTGCTAGTGTAGCTAAATCTACTCGCTTAACTTTATTATTACAATATGAATTAAGTTGAGTTCTCTGTAAATTAGCATCTTTTTCTAGTTTGTTTTTGCTTATGTTTTTATCTTCCAAGACTTGATTAATCTTGAAAACCACCTGTCCAAAATCTTCCATATCCCTGTCTCCTTCTGTAAATTCAATTACTAATATAATTATATCAGACTTTAAATCTTTTTACACCTGTAAGAAGTTTTAAATATATTTTCTCGCTAGGATATTCTGAATTTTTATTATTTCTCTTGATATATCATGATTTTCTTTTTTAAGATCTTCAATATCCTCCCTATAAATTATTCCTGTAGTATTTACTCTTTTAGCTATTTGATTAAGACTGCTAGAATTCTTCCCTATAAGTGTCTGTAGCCTTCTAAAGATATTCATATCAATTACAAATATAGGAGCTTCTAAAACACTTTTCCTTATAAAATGTCCCATTGTTTTTGATTTGGACAGCTCTAATTTTTTCTTGAAAATTTCTTTTTCTTCCTTGGTTAATTTAATTTCTATCCTTTC
>NZ_JBQDAA010000231.1:0-3493 GCF_052089545.1 Tissierella sp.
AAGGCACTTAAAATATAGAAAAATATAAGAGTACTACAATACCTAAAACTATCCTATAGTATCCAAATGCTTTAAAGTCATTCCTCTTTATATATCCCATCAAAAACTTAATAGTAATTATAGAAACTATAAAAGATACAAGGCTTCCTAAAGATAATATATAAACTTCAAATCCTGTTAAGGAAAATCCAAACTTTAACATCTTAAGTAGGCTTGCCCCAAACATTACAGGTATAGCTAAAAAGAATGTAAATTCTGTTGCAATATATCTTGATGTTCCAAGTAACATAGCGCCAATTATAGTAGCTCCAGATCTTGAAGTACCTGGTATCAATGATAAAACTTGAAAGACTCCTATTAAAAAGGCTGTCTTATAATCGAGTCCTTTTAATGTATCTATCCTTGAATATTTATCCTTGTTTCTGCTTTCTATTAATATAAAAAATATTCCATAAAGAATCAAGGTTACTGCTACTGTCTTATAATTATAAAATTTTTCATTTATCCAATCATCAAAAAGCACTCCTATAAGACCTGCTGGAATTATAGCCACTATTACTTTAAACCATAGAATCCAGGTATTTCTTTTTTCTAAACTATTCTTTTTAGGTGAAAAAGGGTTAAGTTTATTAAAAAATAGTAATACAACAGCCATTATGGCTCCAAGTTGAATTACAACAAAAAACATTTCTTTAAATTCTGGTGTTATATTTAATTTTATAAATTCATCTAAAAGTATCATATGACCAGTACTACTTACAGGTACCCATTCGGTAATTCCTTCTACAATTCCAAGTATAATAATTTTTATAGTTTCTAAAAGTTTCATCTGTATCTCCTTTATTATGTAAATATTCTTATTTCTTACTTTTAAATATTATATCTCCTTATTCTCTTTTTCTAGCTGGAGTAGATATCTCTTCTTATTAATAGCCCAACCATAGCCTAGCAATTTTTCATTATTATATATGCTAATCACTCCAAGTATTGTATCATGAAAGTATAAATTTTTCATTCTAATCTTCTTTCTATTATATTAATATAGATACTATTTTACTACAAAAACATAAAAAATGCAGAAGACTTTTGTCTTTTGCATTTTTATCTTTAATATAAATTTATTTTAATATCTAAATATAGCCGCTACGCCTGTAGTACTTGGTATTCTATCTTTAGGAAGAACTACTACTTCACCTTTAGACTTTAAAGTCATCTCTCCTAAATCATCTAATACATCATCTAATTCAGGGTTGTTTAAGTCCCCTCTTTCAAGTTCCCCAGTTTCTCTATTTATTTTTCCTGCTTCTATTTTCCCTGATTCTATCATCAGTGTATCTACTCTTCCCTCAAGTGCTGCCCTTGCTATTTCTGCCAAATCATCTGTACCTAAAAATTTAGATCTCTGAAGACCATATCTTTCAACTAAATCTTTTGTCTTTTGTAGATACAATGGTTCCATCTTTTCCCAGGTAAATTTTTCTATTTCTTCCCTAGGTAAAGCTTCAGGGTCTTTGTTTACCTTTTCTTCTAATAAGAAGTTGTTTTTACTTATATTTCTAAATTCTCCTTGATGCTCATCAAGTGCTACAAGCATAAGAGGAATCTTTTCTTCATTTGAAAAATTATCCCTTATAAACTTATCAATATATCTAAAGTATCTTTCTGTATCTATTTCAACTTCTTCTTTTCTTCCACCTTGTCCATGAAACATTGGTGTTCCACCAGGTCCACCATATGCCGCTGATGTTAGATGAGGCTCAGTATATTGATCACCTAATACTTCTTCTAAAGTTTTTGGAATATCATCATCCATTTTTATCATTTCTATACCATATCTATTGCCTTCGTATAGATTAAAATCTTCTCGAGTAATACCTAAAACGTGATATCTATCTGAAGATTGAAAATTTCTAATAAGTGGTTTTATATGAAAACTATCTGCCACTACTGCAAATTCATCTACTTCTCTATTTAATTTATAAACTACACATTTTTCTTTGTTTGCAAGTATAGCTAAGCCATCACTTACATTATTCCAGAAAATCTTATCTTCTGCTATATCTTTAAATGATTTCATTATCTTCTTAATCTCTTCTTCAGAATGATCTTTCCCTAAAGAATTTTCTATCTTTTGAATTAGGTTTTTAAACCTTATTGGATCTTGCATATTTTCAGGTCTTGATCTATGTGTCGGTTGATAAAGACTTACGCAAGCTCCTTTTTGTTCAAATATTATCTCATTTGGAAATTCTTTTATTATCTCATACATGAATTTTATCCCTCCGTTTAAATCTTATTGTCCCTTATAACTTATATACCCAAAATGTAATTATTAAAAATTATATTTTTTATTATTGCATAAATTAAGCTTTAATTGGACAATTAAACAGATAATATTTTAATTAAAAACACCCTCCCATACAAAATATTATTTTAATATTCATATCAGAGGGTTATATCCTTATGCCTTTAGTATATTTCAAAGTTTTCTTCTGTATCTTTTACTATAGTTTCTTCTGTCAATAGTTTTACTACACTGACATAGGGCGGACCTACTTTACACCAGTCTATAAGTTTTTCTATTTGAGATGGTTCTCCTTGAGCTTCTATTTCTACACTTCCATCTCTTAAGTTTCGTGCAGATCCTTTTATATTAAATTCTCTAGCTTTTTGTAAAACACTATATCTAAAGCCTACCATTTGTACTTTGCCAAATATATTTATAACTACACGTTTCATATATCTCACCTCAATTATATATATACCCAAAACTTCTATATTATATTTCTATTTATACTTAAAACAATTAGAGAAGATTTATAGTGCCCACATATAAAGTATCATTGGTGTTCCTACTAGTAAAACCAATATAGTTAAAGGAAGACCAAGTCGCCAGTAGTCAGTGAATTTGTAGCCTCCCGGACCCATTACAAGCATATTTGATTGATGTGCTATAGGTGTTAAAAATGCTGCGGAAGATGCTACAGATACACTCATAAGAAGCGCATCTGGTGAAACCCCCATATATTTTGCTAAACTAAATGCTATTGGAGCCATCAAAGCTGCTGATGCTGAATTACTTATTAAGTTTGTAAGAACTATAGTTATAAACATAACAACAACCACCATCATATGTGGTGATAATACTACTGAAAATTTATTAAGAGCATTTGCTATAGTATCTGATCCACCACTACTTTGAAGTGCAGATCCTAGTTGTAAAAGAGATCCTAACATTAAAATAGTAGGCCATTCTATAGCTTCATAAAATTCTCTAGGAGTAATTACCTTTACAAGTACTAAAAGTATTGCTGCAAGTGAAAATGCTATCTGTACAGGTAACATTCCTACAGTAGTAAGTATTATAAATATAGCAAATATACTTAAAGGTAATATCTCTTCCTTTCTACTTTTATTTCCTTCTATTCCAATCTTTCGTTCCCCTATGTGGTAGGATAGTTGTCGTAAACTAATAATAGTGTATAATTAAAAT
>NZ_JBQDAA010000232.1:0-3492 GCF_052089545.1 Tissierella sp.
CTCTTCTTATTATGATTAAGAAAGGATTAAATTATTCTTATCTCAATATAAATATAAAATTAAATATAAAGAACATGACAGCTACTATCACAAGTGGTATATAACTTGAAAAGGCAATTTGTTCTTCTAAAATATAATTTTCTTGTATTAAACTATCTTCAACTTCCATTTCTGTCAAACCTTCAACATCATATGGTCTCAATTTACCCAGTAATACTTTCACAATTTTTATTAAAATAAAGATAAATACTCCTAAAATTGCAAAAGATATAAGCATCTCTAGGATATTAGGGTAAACATTTACTTCTTGAGCTGATATATCATTTATAATATCTACATTTTTCATCACAAAATAATTTATGACTAAAGCAAGGGAGTTATTCAATGTGTGGGCTATCATAGAAGAGTATATAGAATTTGTCTTATATACCATAATCCCAAATACTATACCTAAAACAGCAGGCCCTACAAAGTTAATTAAAGTAAAATGAAACATCCCAAATAAAACTGCACTCATAATAATTGCTTTTTTGATTCCAAGCTTTTCATAAGCTTTCAAAATAGTACCTCTAAACATTATTTCCTCACATATTCCTGGTATTATTGCTATAAACAATAGTGACAATAAAAAAGGTATTTGTGAAATAATATCAGGTAATGGATCAGGATTTAAGGGTATAAATATATCTATTATGTTTATAAAAATTGCCTGACAAAATGCTGCTATAGGATATGTTAAAATAGTTATAAAAAATATTAATATTATGTTTTTAAATCCTAGCTTATTTAATCTAAATGTTTTTTTCAAAGATATATCTTTTCTTTTAACAAACCAAATACTTGGAATTGCTATAATTAAAACTTCTGTTACAAAAACACCAAAAAACAAATTTATATTTTGAGTAAATCCTCCTACCGATATAAATACTAAAGCAAGTATTAGAAATAATAAATTTGTTTCATATATTGATAGTTTATTTTCATTTTTCATCTATACACCTCTTTTAATATTATATATTAAATTTTCCTATAAACCTTCCTTTAAAGAAAGTTTTTAAACGTAATAAATAGCTACAGAAAATTCTGTAGCTATTTATTATTCAAATGTAAATATATATGGTTTGTTTCTATAATATGCACCATAGTTAAGCCCATAACCAACTATAAAAACATCTGGAATACTAAATCCATAAAGGTCAGGTGTAAGTTCTACTTTTCGTCTACTAGGTTTATCTAGCATAACACAAGTGTTTACAGAGTTTGGTTTCTTAGATTTTATATGTTCTACAACTTTTAAAAGTGTATAACCAGTATCTATAATATCGTCTACTATTAGTATATCTTTGCCTTCAATATCTGTCCTTAAATCATGAACTATATCTACAACTCCTGTAGTAGTTTCTGAATGTCCATAGCTTGATGTAGTTATAAAATCTACTTCTAGAGGTGTTTGTATTTCTCTTATTAAATCTGCTGCAAATATAAAACTACCTCTAAGTAATGATATAACTACAAGGTCTTTATCTTTATAAATTTTACTTACTTCTTTTCCTAATTCCTTTACTTTACTAGAGATCTCTTCTCTTGTAAAAAGTATTTTTTCTCTTTTGTTTTTATCCAACCTTTGTCTTCCTCTCTTATTTATTATAATTTCCAGGTTTTTTCTTCAGCATATTTTTAATTTCTATAAGTTCTTTCAATATCCTATTAAGAGTGTATTGAAAACTTATTAATATAATAAATATTATAACACCAGTCGCAAGTTTAGTATCCACTTTTATCTACCTTTCATGTTTAGTTAAATTAGCATTGTAAAACTTTTTTACATTAATCCTTCTTCTTCCTCTAGATCCAATCTATTGTTATCATCTTCAATAAATTCTAATTTAGATATAGATACTTCATAAGCTACCCTGGTTTCTACATCCCCAGATTCAAGTTTTTTGTTATATTGTCTACTCTGAATCCTACCCCATAATTTAATATGGTCACCCACTATTAAATTTTCACAAAATCTAGCATTCCTTCCCCAGCCAATTGAAGGAATATAATCAGATTTACTATATGCTCTATTTACAGCTACAAGTAAATCAGATATCTCTCTGCCAAATGGAGTTACTCTATATATTGGTTTTTTGCAAATATACCCATCTAGGTATATTACATTTGGATTTCTTAAAACTTCTTTTAGTTCATCCTCATCTGGAAGGTGAATTTCTCTAGCAAATATAGTTAAAACTAATTTATTTGTAGATGCTATATATCTATTATAAGATCTAAGTTGTCCTTCTATAATAACATAATTACCCACCTTTAAGTCAAGATTAATTAATAATCTTTCTGAAATAGTTATTGGAAGTAAATCTACAGCTTCACTAAGCCTTGGTACTTCTAGCATAATACTATAAAATTTCTCTCCATAAATCTCATGACTATACTCCTTTTCCTCTTTAAGGATACCTACTATTTTTACCATATTTGTATCAGTTGATTTTTCTGACATCTAAATGCCCCCCTTATTCTTGTGTGTCCACAATATATAACTATATTTATTCACATCTATGGTGAATTATGATAAAAAAAATATAAAAGACTTTAAAGTCTTTTATATTTTTATATTCATATGAGATTTTTTATTGCCCAAGATCAAACTTGTCGTAACTGCTGCAAGTATATTGTATATAAGACTTTCACTTCTATCTTTAAGCTCTCTTTTAATATTTACAGTCAATTCGCATGGTTCTATCCTTTTGTTAAATATAGTATTAAATTCTCTTTGAATATATATATTTACACTTAAATCTCCATCATCATTATAACTTGAAATAGTTACAGTTGATTTATTATTAAATCCATAGGAAATTGCAAGAGAAGTTAAACTTTCCAAAGGCAACTGAAGCCAATTTTCCTCATCTGAATTTAAAACAAAATAATTGCATTCTAAAAACCTATAATCTAAAATTGCTTCACTATTATATAGTATAATATCAAATTTTATATTTAAAGAATAATAAAGTTCTAAGCCTTCTGGTTTAGTAGTTATTAAAAATACTGTCGTTTTTTCCTTATTAAATCCTAATATATTCTCTTCTTTATTTATATATATAGATTCCCAATCTTCTTCAAGTAAGAGTTTTTCAATATATTTTATAGTATTTTCTTTTGTATCTTCTATTAATCCAACTAAAAAAACTCTTTTTTCTATCATGTTTTGCCTTCTCTCTATTATTTTATAGGAATTTGTCTGCCTGTGTTATCCATTTCAAAATCTTTGTTATGTATAAGTTTTGATATAGGTACTATTTCATAACCATCATCGCTTAGTCTTTCTAAAACAAGTGGTAAATATTCTCTTACATATTTTGCATTATTATGAAATAAGACTATAGATCCTGGCTTTATATTTCTAGTTACTCTATCTACTACTGATTCTACCCCTAGTTCTTTCCAATCTATTGAATCTACATCCCATTGTATAGTATAGTAGCCATT
>NZ_JBQDAA010000233.1:0-3491 GCF_052089545.1 Tissierella sp.
GTGTGTAAAGACTTGATAAAGAAAGGAGCTAAGAGTGTCTTATTGTCCTTAGGATCTGATGGAGCAATGTATGTTAATGATAATTCAGCATTTAAAGTGAATGCACCTCAAGGGAATGTTGTAAATACAGCATGCTCGGGAGATACTTTATTAGGGAGTTTTGTAGCAAAAAGATTAAATGGAGAGTTAGTAGAAGATGCACTAGCATTTGCAGTAGCAGCAGGTAGCTCAACAGCATTTTCACCAGGGTTAACAGATTTTATAGACGTACCGGAATTATTAAAGCAGATAAAAATCGAAAAAATAGTGGAGGAATAAAAAATGGAAAAATACAAAATAATTGCTGCTACAGGATGTCCAACAGGGATAGCGCATACATATATGGCACAAGAAGCTTTGGAGCAGGCCGCTAAAAAAAGGGGAGTACCTATAAAAGTAGAAACACATGGACAAGTTGGAATAGAAAATGAATTAACGCCCTCAGAGATTAAAGAAGCCGATGTGGTAATAATTGCATCAGATAAAGATGTTCAAGCTGAAAGATTTGCAGGAAAGAGAGTAATATCTGTATCAGTTGGTAAAGGAATAAAAGAAGCTGATAATTTAATTGAAAAGGCATTAAGTGGAGAAGGTAAGATTCTTAAAGGTGACAATTATAAGTCTGATACTGATGAAAATACTGAAAATGACGAAACTTTAGGAAGAAAAATTTATAAACACCTAATGAATGGTGTTTCTCATATGCTACCATTTGTAGTAGGGGGAGGAGTTTTGACCGCAGTTTCATTTCTTTGGGGGATTTATTCTGCTGATCCTAATAGTGAGCAATATAATGCATTTGCAGCTACTTTAAATCAAATCGGTGGCTTGTCTATGGGACTAATGGTACCAGTATTTTCTGCATATATTGCTGAGAGTATTGCCAAAAGACCAGGTTTAGTAGTTGGTTTTGTTGGCGGGTTGATAGCTAATGAAACAGGGTCAGGATTCTTAGGAGGAATTCTTTCAGGTTTCTTAGGTGGACTAATAATAATTTTGTTAGCTAAACTATTCGAAAAATTGCCTAAATCTTTAGATGGACTTAAAGCTATATTTTTATATCCAGTTTTAGGTGTATTCTTGATAGGTATTATAGTGTTTTCAACAGGAGGACCAATTGCTAGTGTTAATGAAGGAATGATGAGTTTCCTGGCAAGTGTAGAAGGATCAAATCCGTTACTACTAGGATTAATTGTTGGTTGTATGTCAGGGTTTGATATGGGAGGACCTGTAAATAAAGCTGCATATGTAACAGGAACTTTACTTTTAGGTCAAGGAAACTATACTTTTATGGCCGGAGTATCAGCAGCATGTATAGCCCCTCCATTGATGACAACTGTTGCTGTGCTCTTATTCGGTAAATACTATTCTAAAGAGGAAAGAAATGCGGGTTATGTTAATTTGATTTTAGGGTCAACACACATAACTGAAGGTGCAATTCCATTTGCTGCAAGTAATCCGTTATTAAATTTACCTTCTATTATGCTAGGTTCATCTGTAGCTGCAATTATCACCTACTTATTTCAAGTTCAAGTTCCCGCTCCACATGGTGGATTTTTAGTACTTCCTGTAGTAACACATGGTGTGCAATGGGTATTTGCCATACTAATAGGATCAGTAGTTGGGGGAGTAATGTTAGGATTAATTAAAAAAAGAGATTATAATAAACGAATTATTAGCAATTAAGGAGTGAATAATTTGATAAAAGAAGAACTAATATTTTTAAATAAAAAATTTGAAACGAAAGGTCAAGTATTCGAGTTTTTAGCTGAAACTTGTGAAGAGTTTAATATAAGTGATTCTAAAAAAGCAGTATTTGATGAATTAAATAATAGAGAAAATCAAGGAACAACAGGGATGATGGATGGTTTTGCTATTCCACATGCTAAATCTGAAAACATAAATAATGTGAGTGTAATAGTAATTAAAAATGACCATGGGATTAGTTGGGAATCAATGGATGGTGAAGATATAGACTTTATTATAGGTATGTTTATTCCTGAAAATGAAAAAGGTTCAGGTCATTTAAATTTATTATCACAAATTGCTAAGATGTTAATGAAATCAGATGCAAAAGAAAAATTAAAAAAATCTGATTCTGTCGATAAAATAAAAGAAGTACTTTTAAATAATATTAATTAAAACTTTTTAAGTTGTTAAGGAGAGAAGTATGTTAAATATTAGCGAAGAAAAATATGATAAATTAGTCGCATTGTCAAATGAAAATTCAGTGATTTCAGCACTTGCTATTGATCAACGAGGATCATTGAAGAAGATGCTAGGTAGCGAAGATGATTCAACAATTGAAGAGTTTAAAAAGATGATATCAAAAAATTTGACACCTTTTTCATCATCAATTCTATTAGATCCTGAATATGGATTGCCTGCAACAGAGGTACGTGATAAGAATGCAGGTTTAATTCTCGCTTATGAAGAAACAGGATATGATGCCTCATCTGAAGAGAGATATCCGGACTTATTAGACAATTGGTCAGCATTAAGAATAAAAGAAGCTGGCGCAGATGCTGTAAAAATTTTATTATATTATGATATTGATGCTAGTAAAGAAATAAATAATATCAAACATGCCTCTGTTGAACGTGTAGGATCAGAATGCGATGCAGAAAACATTCCATACTTTTTAGAGATATTAACATATGATACAAAAATCCAAGATGTAAAAAGTAGGGAATATGCAGAAGTAAAACCTCATAAGGTAAATAGTGCCATGGAATTATTCTCGGATCCTCGTTATAAAGTAGATGTTTTAAAAGTTGAAGTACCGGTTAACATGAATTATGTTGAAGGGTATGGTAATGATGATGAAATCTTATATTCTAAAGAAGAAGCAAAGCGTTTATTTAAAGAACAATCTGAAAAAACACATCTACCATTTATTTTCTTAAGTGCCGGTGTTTCTGCGCAGTTATTCCAAGAAACGATAAAATTAGCAGGTGAATCAGAGTCTACCTTTAATGGAGTACTGTGTGGCCGTGCAACTTGGAAAGAATCCACTGATATTTTTGCGGCAGAAACAGATTCAGAATATACAGAGACCAATACTTGGTTACAAACGACAGGAAAAAATAATATTGAAGAATTAAATCAAGTGTTGAATCAACATGCAGTTTCATGGAAAGATAAAGTATTAGTGAAATAATCGAATGATTGTATATATTACATACACAATACAAGAGATTTACATGAAGTAAAAACCGCACTATTCAAATAACATCACCATATTCAGCTATGAGCTTCGTTGCTCATGGCTTTTTTACGCCTCATAGAAATCACAAACAACCTATCTCTCGCTAGCATTTTTAATGTGATATAATTTATTTATATTGAGTCAAGGAGTTGATATACGGTGCTAGCGTTAATTTTGTTTGAGCGAGCTGCAATTGTTATTTTGTTAGCTTATATTCTTATGAACAATGATTATTTAAAACACA
>NZ_JBQDAA010000234.1:0-3409 GCF_052089545.1 Tissierella sp.
CTAGTTTAAGAAGATTATTAATAGGATATGTTATAGCAGTTTTATTAGGGATTGGAATTGGGATATTACTTACTGTAAGTAAGACGATAGACGAAACCTTTGGAGTACTTATTCTTTCATTTCAATCTGTACCTAGTGTAGTATGGTTACCTTTAGCAATGTTATGGTTTAGTATGGGGGAAACAGCTATAATTTTTGTAGTAGTTATTGGGGGTATATGGAATATGATTTTAAACTCTGCTACAGGAATTAGAAATGTAGACCCTGGACTTATTAAATGTGGCAAAAATCTTGGATATAAAGGTTTAAATTTATTCAGAAAAATTATTATACCGGCTTCAATTCCTCAGATTATTACAGGTATGAGACTGGCTTGGGCATTTTGTTGGAGAGGATTAATGGCAGCTGAAATTTTAGGAACAGGTCAAGGACTCGGACAAATATTGATGTGGGGAAGAGACATGGGTAATATGAGTACTGTCCTATCTATAATGTTTATGATTGCTTTTACAGGACTATTAACAGATAATTTGATATTCAAGAAAGTTGAAAATAAAGTTTATAAAAGATGGGGTCTATTAACATAATAAGGGAGTGTTTTAATTGAAAAAAGTTTTATTAACTATATTACTTATTGCAGTATCAATCTCACTAATAGCATGTGGAGAAGAAGAAAGTAGTAATCAAGAAGTAAATTTAGGGTATTTTCCCAATATATCTCATGCGCCAGCAATGATAGGAATTGAAAAAGGAATATTCGAGGAATCTTTTGGAGAAGCAACAGTAAATACTAAGAACTTTCCTAATGGTTCATTATTTATGGATGCATTATCTACTGGACAAATAGATATGGGATATGTAGGACCGGGCCCTGCTTTAAATAGATTTTTACAGGGTGGGGAAGTTGTAATGATTGGAAATGCAAGTAAAGGAGAAAATGTATTAGTGGTAAGAAATGATATAGAGTTTAATGATGTAAAAGATTTAGATGGTAAGATTGTAGCTACTCCTTCTACTGGGTGTACTCATGACTTAATTTTCAGAAAGATGCTTGAAGAAAATGGCATGTCAGTAGAAGAAAACGGAGGAAAAGTGAAGAGAATAGCTCAAAAACCTGCAACTATGATAGGTTTATTTCAACAAAAACAAATAGATGCAGCAATGGTTTCAGAGCCTTGGGCTTCACAAATGGAATCAAAAGGTGTAGCTAGAGTAGTAAGAGATGTTAAAGAAGTACCTTGGAAAGGAGATATTCCAGCAGCTGTTTTAGTTGCAAGAAAAGACTTTGTAGAATCAAATCCTGAAATTATAGAAAAATTCATAGCAAGTAATGAGCAGGCAGTAGAGTATATTAATAATAATAAAGAAGAAATTGAAGGGATTGTATCAAAACAAATAAAATCTATTACTAATCAAGAAATAGAAAAAGAAATAATAAATAGTTCTTTAAATAGAGTAGAGTATTCTACGGAAGTTAATAAAGAAATCCTTCAAGAATTTGCTAATCTATCTAAATCTCTTGGTTTTATTGAAGGAGATAGTGATTTAGGAAAATTCTTTGGGAATAATTTATAAGGAGATGTGATCAGATGTTAGTTAATAATATTACAAAATTAGTGGGCAATACTCCTATTGTTAAACTAAATAGGCTTCCAAGTGAAAATTCTGCTGAAGTATATTTGAAATTAGAAGGATTTAATCCAAGTAGTTCTGTAAAAGATAGGGCTGCATTAAATATGATTAATGAAGCAGAAAGACAAGGACTAATAAAGCAGGGTGGAACAATAATTGAGCCTACATCTGGGAATACTGGTATTGGATTAGCCATGGTAGCTTCTGCAAAAGGATATAAATCTATTATAATAATGCCAGAGTCAGCAACTTCAGAAAGAATAAGTCTATTGAAGGCTTATGGGGCTGAAGTGATATTAACTTCAGCTGAAAAGTTAATGTCTGGATGTATTGAAAAGGCAGAAGAATTATTAAAAGAAATACCTAACAGTTTCATGCCCAATCAATTTATTAACATGTCAAATCCTAATGTTCACAAAAAATCTACTGCTTTAGAAATACTGAAGGATATGAATGGAGAATTAGATATATTCATCTCTACTGCAGGAACAGGTGGTACAATTAGTGGAACAGGAGAAATATTAAAACAAGAATTACCTAATTTAAAAATTTACGTAGTCGAAGCAGAAAATTCTCCAGTAATAGCTGGAGGAAAACCTGGTGATCATAAAATAGTAGGTACAGGTCCAGGGTTTATACCAGATACACTGAATATGAGTATATTTGATGAAATTGTTCATGTTACTGACGATGAGGCTCTTAGTACAACTAAAGAATTAGCAAGGCAAGAAGGGATATTATGTGGTCCTTCTTCTGGAGCATCTACCTTTGTAGCATTACAAATGGCAAAAGAATTAGGTCCAGGAAAAAAAGTTTTAGCTATAGCTCCTGATTCTGGAGAAAGATATTTGAGTATGAATATATTTGAATAATAATAAAAGGTTCCTATCATAGGAACCTTTTATTATTATTCAGAAATCAATTCAGTAGTATTTCTCTTATTAGGCCATATATTACTAAATAATACAAAAACAATAGCACTAGAAATTAATCCAGGAAATATTGGATCAAGCCCAAAGAATGGTACTATATTTCTTTCTACTAATAATACCGCAGTACTTCCTACTATAACAGAAGATAGCGCACCAGCAACACTTGCTTTTTTCCAATAATGTCCTACTACATAAGGTAGAAATGAGCCTCCTGCTCTTAATGTAAATGAGAACATGAGTAGTGCTATAATACTTTGTGTATTAGCTAGAGCAACAATCATTCCGAGTAACCCTACTAGTACCATAGTAAATTGTGTTACTCTTAATACCTTTTTATCCGAAGCAGCTTTGTTTATATAAACTTTATAAATATCGTTAGAAAATATGGAGCCAGCACCTAATAAATCAGAATCAGCACTACTCATTGTAGCGGATATAAGTCCTGCAAATAAGAGACCAACAAGAACTGGTGGCATTGTTTGAATTGCAAGCGTTGGAAGTGCATATCTTGCCCCATTCGTCATAATTTGAGTTGCATCAAGAGCTCCAGTTTGCACCATTGAATATGTGATAACCCCAAGTATTGCAGGGATGAAGGCAAATACTACATATACTCCGGCAGCAATTAAAGAACCTCTTACTGCAGATTTTCCATCTTTAGCTGCATAATATCTTTGTACTGCTTCTTGACCTACAGCAAAAGAAGCTGTGTACATGACTATGAGTGATATTATGGTTTTTAAACCTATTCCTTCAGTATATGATAATTTTGCAGCAGGTACTATTTCTGTAACATTACCCCATCCACCTGCAGCATCTAGTGCAAATGGAACAACTAATATCAT
>NZ_JBQDAA010000235.1:0-3393 GCF_052089545.1 Tissierella sp.
TTGGTTGTCCAAGAGAAACTAGATGGTAGTAACGCCAGCTTTACAATGGAAGATGGAGAGTTAGTGTGTTTCTCTCGTAGAAAAAAACTAAACGAAAATGAAACGTTAAATGGTTTTTATAATTGGGCACATGAAAACATAGAAGAGTGGATGTTTGGTTTTCTTGAAGGATATATCATATTCGGAGAATGGTTAGTTAAGCATAAGGTTCAGTACAAAAAAGAGTGTTACGAAGAATTTTATGTGTTTGATGTATATGATAAAAAGAAAGAAATGTACTTACCACCAGAAAGCGTTATGATTATCGCAGAAGATTTAAATTTAAAACACGTAGAATATTTAATGGTCATGCCTCCATCTAATCAATTGAGTAATATTCAACCTCAAGACATTCAAGATTTAGTAGGAAAGTCAGATATGACAGTTAAGCCTAACACAGGTGAGGGTATTGTTATTAAATATCTTGATGGAAAATCTGAACATGAGGATTATTACAAAATTGTATCAAATGAATTTAAAGAATTTAATAGACAGAAGATGAAAACAGAGATTAAAAATAATGATTCAGTAGCAGATTATGCTGTTACTAGACCTCGAATGGAAAAAATGATTTTCAGAGCTATCGAAGAAGAACGATTATCAGAAGACAATATAGAATTAGAGAACTTTGGTCCTATTATGAAAGAAGTTGGACAAGATTTTGTAGACGATATTATGGAAGAAGAGAAAGATAACATGCTCAAAATCATTGAGAAGCAGATTAAAAAGAAAATGCCACATATATTAAGAGAAATATTGCAAGAAAAAGGTGGTATTCAATAATGAGTAAGATAATTATGTCTCTGGACTACGGATTTGCCAATTCTGGAGTCTGTGTTTCCAAGATTATAGACGATAAAATCACGATTTTATACTCTAACACTCTCCTTTCTGATAAGAAATTAGATACTATTCCTAGAATTTCAGGATTAATTGATAAGATATTAGAATTATATGATGAGTATAATCCTGATGTAATCGTACGTGAGAGTCCATTTATAGGACGCTCAGCAACAGCTAAGAGTGTTTTATATGCACACGCCCTATTAGAATTAGAACTCCACAATAGACAATTAGAGATAGAAGAAATTCACAATGCTACACTAAAAGCATATTGTAGAAAATATTTAACAGAGAAGGCATTCTATACCAAAGAAGAGTTAAAACAATTCGATAAGAAACAGATAGTGGCAGAGTTTCTAAAAGCTTATTTTTCTAGTGATATGCCAGAGATATACACTGCTCGTGGTAAATTGAAAGATGATGAGGCTGACGCTATTTGTTTATCAATACATTACAAGGAGAAGATGTTATGAAGATTAAAACTAAAAAGGTAATCACAGAGAAAGAATATTTACACTATGTAATTGATAACACTGATTTTCTATCTATCTCACACGATTTTATCCATGTTAACCATGATACTGTACATTCAGATATTGCACTAGAGCTTCATGACCTAAATAACACTACCTGTGCAAACACTTGGGTTGATAGTAAAGGTGAGACTGTTTTTGAGGTAGATATAGAAGAAGAAATTACATTAACAACACCACTACCCTCTATGTTACACGTTTGGGAAACTGAAGTGTTAGGCAGAGAGATGAAGGAAGTTGAAAATAAATCTATTGCGTCACAATATACGGGATGCAGTACAGAATTTTGGCTAAAAGAAGATAGTAAAATGACTTTAATCTGGAAAGATGGAAAATTAATTTAAAATAAGTGTTGACATTGTAACTTCCTCATGCTATACTTGTATTAACAAATAAAACAAAACAAAGAAAAGAGGAGTTACAATGATTACATTATTAATTATTATTTTTATTATCTGCATGGTAGTTATGAAGATGAAGGATTCGCCTGAACAAGAAAGAGAGCATCAAGCAAGATATTTAGGAGAAGATTTTGCGGATAAAGAGTATTATAGAAAAGAAGCTAAAAGACAAATTAAAGAGGAAGATAAGCAGGAAGCAGCTGAAAGACCTTTTAATATGTTTATACCTATGAGACAAGGATATACTTTACCTGACAGAGTAAAAGAAAGACAATATAAATTAGCTAAGCTAGATGAGTTAAACAAAGAGAATAATAAATAAGGATGGTAATGTTAATATGGCAGAATTGTTAAAAGAATTAGAATATAAGTTAAAAAACTATACTTTAGTTAAACGTAATATGTTAAAACATGGAGTATTTCATAATTTTTTAGCAAAAGCAACAAGTGAACAATTAGATTTTATGGAAGATTTTTTCAATGATGATGTATTGGTGTTAACAAACTCATCAAAAAGTGGTAGTGCAAAAACATTTACAAGTGTTGTATGTGCATATGCCGACTACTTAAACTCAATGGATTTAGAGGAACAGCAAGAAGTTATATTTATTATGAGTCCAGTGGAAGAAAAATCATTAGGTTTTAGAGGTGGAAGCGCAAATGAGAAAGCAATGGATTACTTTTCCCCACTCCATGATGCATTGATTGAATTAGAATTAAACCCTATGCAAGTAGTAAAAACTTTACTAGAGATGGACCCTAATGTTGATGATAATAAATTAGGTGATGCATTTGTCACACAGGCAGTGCATACATTTCTGAGAGGGTCTAATATTAAAAACAAAACAGTGATAATTTCAGAAAGTCAAAACTTCACAAAAGGCGAACTTAAAAAAACATTAACACGCATACACGATAGTTGCACAGTAATTATTGAAGGACAGCCAGAGCAATCAGATATTAATAGAACTAAAAGTGGGTTTGAGCCATATATAGAATTGTTTAAAGGTCAGAGTTTCGCTAGACACCATGAATTTAGCGTCAATTTCCGAGGAATAATTGCTACTGTAAGTGATTCACTAGATTGGAAGTAATACTATGAAATAAGGTATTGACACCCTTTAATTAGGGTGTTATACTAAAGGAGGAGTTATTATGAAGAAATTATCAAACAGTTTTCAAAATGGAACTATTTGGACTAAGTTAGTATGGATAGTTGGTTTAGCGTTAGCATTGATTGTTGGTTGGATTATTATTCAATCAGTAATGTTTTTCTTGCAAGCTACAATAGGATTTATTGGATTAATACTATTATCAATCCCTATTAGTATGGCAATAATTGCATTTAGTATTATGAGGCACCCTCGTAAGAAAGATTATCATGAGTATTCTAGCTACACACAAAAATATTTATAAGGAGAATAGATAATATGAATTTAGATAAGGATAAATTAACTTATAATGGTGGAAATATGACTACTTTTGGAGCAAGAGATTTTTGTTTGAAAGTTAATGATATGATTGAAGGAGCAGGGTTATCTGTTTACACACCATCGAACAATAAAAAAATTAATTCT
>NZ_JBQDAA010000236.1:0-2683 GCF_052089545.1 Tissierella sp.
GTAAAGATTTAAATATTCTAGGAACTCCAAGATTGCTTCTATTTACTAACCTTAATTTATCCATTAAATCAGTTAAGTGGGAGTTTCTTGCTGCCGGAGGGTGATGTAATATATTACCAGAAGAAATTCCACCAATAAAACTTCCCGGATTTGTCAAGATTAATTTATCTTTATAATGCTTGAGCATCACACTACCTGGTACTCGATAATCTCTATGTGAAAAAGCATTAAGAAGTGCCTCTCTTAGTGCTATTTTAGGATACCTAGAAAATTCCGGATGCAAAAAACCTACTTCTATTGTTGTCGTGGTGTTTTCCGTAGCCATATATCTTTCAATCTCATAAAGTCCAATTGGTATTGAAGTACTTTGACCTTCTTTTATAGAGTAATCTGTACTACTAATCATTTTTCTAAAGTCCCATCTATGATTTGGTATATACTTTGTAATTGCTTCTTCATTACCTACAATTAACAATCCTCCGATACTTAACTTCCCATCTTTTAATGCTCCAATAGACTTCAATAAATCTTCATCAGACTTTTTTAATAAAGTATCTGGTGCATGTTCTTCTGACATCATCATCCTTACTCTCTCCATTGCAACCGGAGAAAAACATTCTTGCCAGGGAGCATCTATACGTTGAGCAGAAAAGTCTGAAATTCCAGTTGTAGCCAGGAATTCATTTCTTACAGACCCAGTAAAAGGCTTACAATCTTTACCTATTCTTACTGATGCATTCCCATTTGTTTCTGTGTATAGAGATTTTTCTTGATGGATTGTCATTATCAATAATCTTCTATGTCCTTCAGGAACTTCAATCCACTCAAATATTGGAGTAATGTGAGGATCGGTTTTCTCATATATAGATTTCTGTAATATTTCAGCATCTACTTCATGTGGAACTCCAACTATTGCTTCATTTCTTCCTTTCACTCTATCTCTAACCCCAAATACAGTAGTTCCTCCTCCTCCATTTGCCATACATACAGCCATTCTTACAGCCATCTTAATTGAGTCATTTAAACTTCTTTCAATCCACTCCTTAAAATCTAAATCCTGCGTTTCTAAATCATCTGCAACGTGAATATCTAATTCATCTAATAACTTTAATATATCTTCTTTATTTTTCATATCAAGCTACCAACCCATTTCTAAATATTTTCTTTTTTCTTTTTTATCCAATACCTCACTACAACTTTCCCAGTCTATATGATTTACTCCAATATTGTATCTATTTTCAAATGGATGTTTTTTTGGAACGTTATCTATTATTTCAAATGCCTTGTCTTTTTCTCCTATTGCAATATTTATCCATGCATCTTCTAATACATCAGGTAGTTGTCCAAATACATTATAAATATTCTTTAACCTTTTTGATAATAAGCTATGAACTCTATCTTCAACTGAATCTTTATATCTCATATTGTATACATATATAGTATCATAGATTTGTCCTATTCTCTGTATTCTACCCTTTCTTTGTTCAAGTCTTGTAGGATTCCAAGGTAAATCAATATTTATAAGAGTTCCAAGTGATTGTAAATTTAATCCTTCACTAGCAGAATCAGTCCCTACTAGAACACTTAAATCTCTATTTCTTACCATGAGTTTTAAATCTTCTTTTTCTTTTCTTTTAAATATCCCATCAATAAATATTCCTGATTTAGATCCACCTGCATATAAACCTATAGTTTTACCATTAAACTCTTTTGAAAGATTTTCTGCAATCCACTTTGCAGTATCAAAATATTGAGAAAATATAATAGTACCTCTTTCAATCCAATTTTCATCTTTTAAGAGTTCAACAGTTTTATCATATTTAGGATCTATTGCTTCATTTGTTTCCAGAGCTCTTACATATTTTTCTAACAATTCAGTTTCTATTTTTGTAAGATTCTTTATATCGGATTCTTTTTTAGATTCTTCTTCCTCTTCTTCTATCACTTCATGAAAAGATGTATTCCAATTATTTAACATTTTAAGACCCGTATTTCTCCCAGCTTCCATAGAACTTCCTATTCTTTTTAATAGTAAAGTCTTTAAAAAGCCTGAGCTTTTTGATCTCTTTCCAAGTTCTTCACAAAACTCCTCTGCATATTCATAAGCTTCTTTAAGATATGAAGATAATATTAAAGCTTCTTCATCATCTTCTCCTCTAAGTTCAACTTCTATCTTTTTTAAATAAGCTTCATTTGTTTCTGGATTAATAGTTTCTTCTAAATATTTTCTCTCTCTTCTTATTACATGGCGAATATAAGGATTATGTTTATTATAAAAATTTCCAGTCAACAGAACTCCTATTCTGTGATTTTCGGCCATTGATAATTCTGTAAATGACTTTTTATAAACAAAATCATTGTCATCCATATTAGATTTTATTCTAAGAGATGCAAAAGTTGAACTTTCATGAGAAGGTGGAAAAGGATTTCTTATCCATTCCCAATTTTCCGCATTAAAAAATTCAATTTCTTCTTTTCCCATTATTAAATTAAGACCTTTAGAAATTTTATTTCTCTTTCTCCAATAAGAAGATATACTACCAAGAACGCTATCATTTTTTTGAGATAATATATTCATCAAATCCCATAGTTCTATAGGATACATTTGTATTGGAGTAGCAGTTGCAAGTAACATACTCTTAGTTTTAGGCGATATTTTAAGTAAAAATTCATAAAGATTATT
>NZ_JBQDAA010000236.1:2693-3380 GCF_052089545.1 Tissierella sp.
AACACATTCATACTCCCTATTTAATAAATATTTAGTAGCTTCTGATTTAGCAACTATAAGACCTTGAGATATGATACCCACTTTTCTAGGGCATTTTTTTATATCCTCTATACCTCTATTTACATATTCAATTCCTGCTTCATCTATCCATGACTTACCATCCCATACAGCAGATGGCATATCTAATAAGGTGTTCATCTCTTCCTGCCATTGCCATATGAGGGTTTTTGGAACAATAATGAGTACAGGTTTATCTCCATATAAAGCCATAAGTTGTGCTGACATAGCAAGTTGTATGGTTTTTCCAAGTCCTACTTGATCAGCCAAAACATATCTTGCGCCATGATCTTTTTTGTGGTCTTTAAATGCTAAATCAACAAAATACTTTTGATGCTCCCAGAGCCCTAGATGTTCTCTATAGACTGGAGATTCTACCGCCGTACTTGAAGGTTTAGTATCATTTTTTCCCTTCCAATCTTCTACTGTTTCTATTACAGTTCTATCTGAAATTCTTTTTATATCTTCTATTATAAAATCAGATAATGCTACAGCTGATTTATCATTCCATAAAGAATCAAATTCCTCTTGGACCCAATCAATAGCTTTTTTTGAATCATCTTCCCAAACTAATTCATAATTTAAATCCCAACCAAATTTAGACTCATTTACACTTCCTAGAAAAGATGT
>NZ_JBQDAA010000237.1:0-3321 GCF_052089545.1 Tissierella sp.
ACTTAAAGATGCTAATATTATTATTTTAGATGAGGCATCTGCGGCGGCAGATCCAGAAAATGAATATGAGATTCAAAGAGCATTTTCTAATTTAATGGAGGGAAAGACTGTTATCATGATTGCCCATCGACTATCTTCCATCAGAAATGTGGATGAAATTTTGGTATTAGATGATGGGAAAATAGTTGAACGTGGAAATGATAAAGAACTTATGAGCACAGATTCAAGATATAAATATCTCCAAGAACTATTTTCTAAATCAAATGAATGGAGGGTTAATGATGAAATGGCTTCAAGATAGATTTTCCCTAAGCGAAACAGGCACAAAAGGTTTAATAAAGGCATCCATAACTTCGTTTTTTGCATATATTGCCTATGCCTTGCCAGTAGCTATTGTTTTAATGTTTGTAAATGAGTTACTGAATGGAGAACTTAAAAGTGCTATTTTTTACGTAATTATGATTTTAATTACAGGAGCAATAATGTATATAGTTTTAGATATAAACTATGTCAATTTATATAATGGAACTTACAAAGAATCAGCTAATTTAAGGATAGATATAGCCAATATATTAAAAGATTTACCACTATCATATTTCTCGAAACATAATGTATCGGATTTGTCCCAAACTATAATGCAAGATGCAGCCGATATTGAACATGCATTGAGTCATGCAATACCTCAAGCTTTAGGATTTAGTGCATATTTTATAATCTCTATAATATTTCTTTTAGTAAATAATATTAAATTAGGATTAGCAGTAATAGTACCATTATTTGCAAGTATAATTTCAACCTACTTATCTAAGAAGGTACAAGTTGCTAGTTCTGCAGAGTATTATCATAAGCTTAGAGAAAACTCTGATAAATTTCAAGAAGCAATAGAAATGCATCAAGAAATAAGGTCATATTCATTGAAAGATAAGGTGCTTGAAGACTTAAAAAAATCCGTTGAAGAAGGAGAAAGGATTCATATAAGATCGGAGTTTAAACAGGCAATTCCAATTAATCTAGCCTCAGCCTTAGTAAAGGTATCCCTAGGAACCACTATTATTACAGGAGCTGCATTAATTACAAATAATGAAATATCTATTTTTTATTTTGTAGCCTATTTGTTGGTGGCCACTAAGGTAATGTCGGCAATGGATAATCTTCATCAAAATATGGCGGAAATACTATACCTAGATGTAAGAATCTCCAGAATCAGAGAACTTAGACAGACTTCAATTCAAGAAGGGACAGAAATGGACCTGAAGTCTTTTAATATAGAGTTTAAAGATGTAAACTTTTCATATACTGGTAATGAACAAATAATAGAAGATGTTTCTTTTACAGCGCAACAAGGGAAAGTAACTGCATTAGTTGGACCATCAGGCTGCGGGAAAACCAGTGTCCTAAGACTGATGGCCAGATTATACGATTATGATACCGGAAGTATTTTGATAGATGGTAAAGATATCAAGAAGATTAACACTGAAAGTTTATATGAAAAGATCTCGATTGTATTTCAAGATGTTACACTCTTCAATTCCTCTGTAATGGAAAACATCAGAATTGGAAATCAAGATGCAACGGACGAACAAATAAAAGAAGCAGCAAGACTAGCCAATTGTGAGGAGTTTATTTTAAATTTATCTGACGGCTACCATACTTTGATAGGAGAAAACGGAAGTAAATTATCTGGTGGTGAAAGACAAAGAATTTCCATTGCAAGGGCTTTCTTGAAGGATGCACCAATAATTCTATTAGATGAGATTTCTTCTTCATTAGATATGGAAAATGAGATGAAAATTCAAGAGAGTTTGAATAAGTTAATCAAGTATAAAACAGTTGTAATCATATCCCATAGACTTAAGTCAATTGAAAATGCAGATAAAATTGTTGTAATGAATTCGGGAAAAGTAGATGCTGTAGGATCACATGAGGAAATATTGGAAACATCAAATGTATATAAGAATATGATTCATAAGTCTAGATTAACAGAAGAATATATATATTGAAACAACAGTTGGGATTCTAGTCTTGAGGAGCTGTCGTGAAATGCATAATCCTTTTTTAAAAATGAATATTGATTTTACTGAATAATAAAAAGGTATATAAAACTAGAAACTTCAATCTAGTTTTATATACCTTTTATTCATAGAAACGAATAAGTATTAATCATAAGGTTTGGTGAGTTAGAGTTTGAAAAAACATATTGTAAAAGGTGGAACAAAGGCATACCATAACAAGAAAGACCGTAAAAAAGATAATAAGAAAAAATAGTAGAAGATGATGGTTTAAAGAAATACCTTTCAAAACTGAAAGAGAAAGTATGAAAAAAGCCAAAAAGTGTATAATTAATAATTGTGAAGGAACCAATAACTTGTTTGGAGAAGAAAAATATAAATGTCAGTAACATAAAAACTACTGTAGAAAACTCCGAAGCCAAATAAAAACAGAAGAAAGAATAATCAATTTGAATAGAAAGATAGTAAATGCGGCGCAAAGAAGATTACTTATTTAATCTTGGGTACATTTTGGGATTATTGAGATATTATAAAATAATTGTAATTGTTTTCCGATAATTACTTGACGATATTCTAGAGAATAGTTCTTATTGACAATGGTTATCACTTGAAGTATAGTTGAGCTATACAATATAATATATAAATTAGGTGTTAGTAACTTAATAGGGAATATGGTTAAAATCCACAACAGCCCTCGCTACTGTAAAAAGAGTTGTACCTTATAAACCACTGGGAAACTGGGAAGGGGAGGTATTCTAAATCTTTAAGTCAGGAGACCTGCCTAATTATCTATTAAGCTTTCGATGGGGAGGTAATTAATATTATGAAAAAGACATAGCCTAATATGTACTATAAAAAACATATTATATATTAGGAGGATATTATGAAAAACGCAAACGAATTATCAAAATACGATGGTAGCAAATTAATAAATTTAACATTTCAATATTTAGAGACAAAACTTATCTATACGGCATTAGAACTTAATATATTCAACTATTTAGAAACTGGAAAATCTATAGATGAACTAGCTAAATCATTACATTTAGATGAAAAGAATTTAGAGTACTTTTTGAAATCCTTAGTATCTATGGATTACATAAAATATGAAAATGGAATCTTTGAAAATACAGATGAAACTAATTACTTCTTAAATGAAAAATCTAATATGTATCTAGGTGAAAATCTTCTATACTGGAAAGATTTAACCAATATAGACAATATCCATGATTTATTGAAAAATGGAGCAGATAGAAATAATGCAAATAAAGACAATGGATCTGATTTCTTTGACTTTAGATCAATGGGAAGA
>NZ_JBQDAA010000238.1:0-3311 GCF_052089545.1 Tissierella sp.
AGTTACCGGCTGCATCTGAAAAAGCATATCCTGCCGCAACAACTGAAGATGTATCATTTACAGCTGTTCCAGTCCATAGTCCAAATCCTAGATCGCTCATTCCAAAAAACTTTCCAGCTATAGGGAACAAAATTACCATTAGTATGTCAAAGATAAATGTAGCTGATATTGCATATGCAATATCTTTTGTTTCAGCTTCTATGGTAGGCGCTATAGCAGCTATAGCAGAGCCTCCACATATACCGGTTCCAGCTGATATAAGACTTGATAACTCCCAATTCATATTAAAAAGCTTTCCTATATAGTATCCGCCACCAAAAGCTGTAGCAAGTGTAAATACCATTACAAATAGGGAGTATTTACCTACCTCTAAAACTTGTGTAAAGCTTAAAGTTGCCCCCATAAGTATAATAGCAATTTTTAGAATAGACTTGGAAGTAAATCTTACTCCCTTCTTAAATGAACCTACTCCACTAATTATTGGATTAATAGCCATTCCTATGAGAAGGGAGAAAACTCCTGGACTGATCAATCCTCCTGGTATAAAAGAACTTATTAAACTAGCTAGGTAAGCTAGTATCATTGCTAAGATTATTCCTGGTGTATATTTTTTAAATAAATTTGCCAACTCTTCACATCCTTTATAGATTTTATTTTGAATCTATTATTGATTATACTCCCCTAGTAGTATAAAATCCAATTATGAATCTTTATGTATTCATAAGTAATATTTATAGGAGTTGATAATATTTTAGATAATAAATTAAATACTTTTTTAACATTAGCTAAAGTTTTAAATTATACAAGGACTGCAAAAATCTTGCACATAACTCAGCCTGCTGTTACTCAACATATAAAAGCTTTGGAGTCAGCTTATAAAGTGGAGTTGTTCCAATATAAAAATAAAAATTTAAGCCTTACAAAAGAAGGTCAAATTCTTTATGATTTTGCTACAGCCATGAAAACAAGTTCTGACAAAGTTAAAAACAAGCTATTAAAGAGTAGTGAAGGTAATATTTCTTTAAGGTTTGGTGCAACTCTTACAATCGGTGAGTATACTATGGCGCCTCTAGTAAAGAAGTTGCTTAAAAACTACCCTGGTATAAATCTAAATATGAAAGTCTCCAATACGCAAAACTTGCTTTTCAGCCTACAGGAAGGAAATATTGATTTTGCTATTTTGGAAGGCCATTTTGATAAATCCAAATATGGTTATATTAAATTTAAGGAAGAAGATTTTATAGGAATTTGTTCACCTTCCCATCCATTTGCCCATAAGAAAATAGATTTTAATGACATTCTTTTAGAAAATTTAATACTGAGAGAAAATGGATCTGGAACCCGGGATATTTTTGAAAAAGTTTTACATGAATTCAACTTTACCCTAGAAAGCTTAAAAAATTTTATAGAAATTGGTAATATGAAAATAATAAAAAGTCTTGTTAGTGATAATTTTGGAATAAGCTTCTTATATAAAGAAAGTGTAAAGGACGAGATAAAGGAGGGGAAGATTAAAGAAATTCATATACAAAACTTTAATATAAAGCGGGAGTTTAATTTTGTATATTTAAAAGAAAGCTTACATGCTGAAGAATATAAGTCTTGGTTCGATTTTTTCTTATCCCAGCTGGAAAGTTAAAAGCTTATCTACTGTCTAGTAGATAAGCTTTTAAACTCTTATTATTCTTTTGCTCCAGCTGTACAATAAATACCCAACAATATAACCTCCTATTATATCAGTAGGCCAATGCACACCTAAGTACATCCTACTTAATCCCATAAGTAATATATAGACACCTACTAGGCCTTTTAATAATAGCCTCTTATTCCTCTTTCTTTCTCCCCTTATCAAAAGGTATAGCAAGGCTAGGTACATACTCATAACCACCATAGAATGACCGCTTGGATAGCTTAGACCGCCTTGTTCCACTAAGGACAAGTGGAATGGCCTAACTCTATTGAATACCTGCTTTAATAAGACGTTTAAAAGGAAGCTGCCAAGAGTATTAACCAGTAAAAATATACTTTCAAATATATTTTTCTTATACATATTATAAACTAGTACAAGAGTTATAAAAGGCACGATAAACTTTTCTGATCCTAAAAAAGATATGACTTTCATTATTTCTAAAACAATTGGTTCTGTATCCCTATGCAAGAAATTTAATATTCTCCTATCAAATAAAATACCTTCTGAAGAATTTCTTACAAAAAAACCTATAGTTAGAAAAACCAGTAAAAGGAAAACTTCTAAAATAATTCCCTTGCTTTTACCACTTTTTATTTTTTCCATATTTCACCTCTTGAGAGTAATAGTATATTTAGGGTAAAAAAATAAGAAAGATAAATATTTATCTTTCTTATTTTAACTGTTTAATTTATTTTTTCTTTCTTTTTCTTCTTTTCTTTCTTTTCCTAGGTGGTGCCATATGAATAGCCTTACCATCTAAGCCATCAATTGCCTCTATAAAGGATTCACTAAGTGTTGGATGTGCATGTATAGTTCTTTGTATTGCATCAATTCCAAGTCCATTAGAGATAGCAAGAGCACCTTCGTGTATCAAGTCGTTAGCATGAGGGCCCATTATAGTAACTCCTAGAAGCCTATTGTCTTCTTTAGAGCTAAACACTTTAATAAAACCTTCTCCTTCTTCTAGGGATAATGCTTTACCGTTAGCAGCAAATAAGAATTTACTTGAATTAAATTCTACGCCTTGCTCTTTTAATTCATCTTCAGTTGGTCCTACAAAGGAAACCTCTGGTAAAGTAAATACACAACTTGGCCATACGTTAAGATTAACATCAGGTTCTTCACCAAGAATTTTTTCAACTACAAAAGTTCCTTGGGCAGATGCAACGTGTGCAAGTTGAACTCCGTCATCATTTACATCTCCTATTGCATAAATTCCTTCTATATTTGTTTCATAATTATCATTAACCTTAATTCCGTGCCTATCGTATTCTATACCAACATCTTCTAGCCCAAGACCTTCAACTACAGGACCTCTTCCTGATGCAGCTAGAACATAGTCAGCCTCCACTACTTCTTCTTTGTCTTTTTCTTTATATTTGGCAGTAACTTTTAATTTGCCACCGCTTTTTTCTATCTCTTTAGCTCTTATATCAGTATAAACATTCATACCTTGCTTTTTAAAGAACATAGGAAGTCTTCTTGCTATTTCCCTATCCATGTTTTTAAGAATTCTAGAAGCTAAAAGAGTAACTTGAGTTCCTAGTTCTTGGTATATACTTGCAAATTCAAGACCTATAACTCCTCCTCCTATTACAACTAAGCTTTCTGGTATCTCTTC
>NZ_JBQDAA010000239.1:0-3267 GCF_052089545.1 Tissierella sp.
TTCTTGTGGATAACACAGATATTTTTAAAAATCACATTCTGCAACTATCTATTATTTTTATTAAATTAAATGAACTTACCATATTATAATGCATGATCCATGCCAAGTTTTATAAGTGTAATAAAAGGTGTATATATAGAGCTTTTACAATAAATGTTATCTATAATACTTGTATTTTACACATAAAACACCCTGCAAATATTGCAGGGTGCAGATATTGCAGGGTGTTTTATAAATTATACTCTTTAATTTTATATCTTAATGTTCTTTCTCCGATTCCAAGACTCTTAGCAGCCCATTTTCTGTTTTGATTGTTATTTTCAAGTGCAAATTCTATTGCTTTTTTCTCAATCTCTTTGATATTTTCATTTTTATATATTTTTATATGATCTTCAGTAAAATTATTAGCCTTATTAATTGGTTTTTGAGGACTCATATGTAATGAATCTGGCTTTATATTGTCTGAAGTGTTTAATACTACAGCCCTTTGAATAATATTTTCTAACTCTCTTACATTTCCTTTAAAACTGTGCCCACTAAGTATTCCATAGGCCTTATCAGTAATACCTTTAATGTTTTTATTAAAAGAAATATTATATTTATTTATAAAGTAAGGTACTAGGTATTTCAAATCTTCTATTCTATCCCTTAGAGGGGGTGCTACTATATTAATTACATTTATTCTATAGTAAAGGTCTTCTCTAAATCTGCCAGATTCTACCTCTTTTTTTAAATCCCTATTTGTAATACAAATAATCCTAATATCAACTTTATGAACCGTTGAATCTCCAATATGTCTAACTTCTCTTTCCTGTAAAAACCTTAAAATCTTTGACTGTAATCTTAAATCCATTTCACCTATTTCATCAAGTAAAAGAGTTCCTTTATGGGCTCTTCTTATGATTCCAATCTCATCTTTATATGCTCCTGTAAAGGAGCCTTTCTTATATCCAAAAAGTTCACTTTCAAGAAGATCGCCCGGCATAGCAGCACAGTTAATTGCCATAAATGGTTTATAGCCACGGTTACTAGATCTATGAACTTTTTGCGCTATAAGTTCTTTTCCTGTTCCACTTTCTCCAGTTATTAATATTGTAGCATTAGTGTTTTTAACTCTATTTATCATTTCAATAACCTTTTTTATTTGCATAGACTCACCAATCATATCTTTTTTTATATGTCCTTCTAGGTCATTGATTTTTTTAAGCATTTTCAACTTTTCATTAGCTCTAGAAAGCAATAATATGAGTTCATCATTGTCTATTGGCTTTGTTATGAAATAATATGCACCTGATTTAATAGCTTCTATAGAGTTTTCTATAGTAGAATAAGCAGTCATTATTATGATTATTGCATTAGATTGAAATTCAAGAAACTCTTTCATTAATTTAAATCCATTTTCTTCTTTTAGCCTTAAATCAAGAAGGACCAAATATATTTCTTCTTTTTTAAATATATTTAAGGCCTCAGTTGAGTTTTCACTTGTATATATATCATATCTGTCTTCTAAGAGAAACTTGAGAGATCTCAATATTTTAGGCTCATCATCAATTATTAATAATTTATTTTTCATTTAACTCACCCTCTTTTATTTTCAAACTAATACACATTCCTTTTTCTTCTCCAAGACTTTCCGCCAAAATATTAGCATCATTTTCATCTACAATTTGCTTGATAACAAACATTCCTACTCCATTCCCAAATTCCTTGGTAGTATAAAATGGTTCAAATATATATTGTAAATTATCCTCAGTCATACCACACCCATTATCTTTAAAAAGTAAAGTAATTTCTTCATCATCTTTATCTGCTGATATTTCGATAAGTGGATCCTTAATATCTTTTAAAGCATCTATACTATTAAGAAAAATATTTAATACTAATTGTTTGAATTGTGAAGAATCAAATTTGATATAATAATCCTTATTAATATCTATCTTTAGTTCTATATCTTCCATTTGAAGTTTTACTATTTTAATTGATTTCATAAGCTCCTTATATAAATTAAGATTTTCTATTATTGGTTTTTTTGGAGATGTATATTCTATAAATTCCTCAATAAGGCTATCTATCCTATCTATTTCTTCGGGTATATCTTCAGAAGCCGCTTGTAGGAATACCTTATTATCTATTTTATTTTTTATTTGACTCGTATACATTTTTATTGATGTCATGGGATTTCTTATTTCATGGGCTATAGAAGATATAATTTTATCCATAAATTGTAACTTATCATAATGTCTAAGTTCATTTATAAACACCTTATGTTCTTCTGTTTTTGCTTCAACAACTTTTTTCAATTTATTATTTATACTTTGTACTATTATAATAAGAGAAATTAATATCATGAAAACTACAATAGTAATCTTCCACCAAGTTTCATTTTGTGTTTTAGTATCCTTTATAGGTGTCCCGAACCATTTTCTATACAAAGAATCATACATACCATTTTTTTGAATCTCTAAAAGTCCTGCATTTAACTTTGCTAAAAGAAATTGATCATCTTTATCCACCGCTATTCCATACTTTTGTTCATTAAGAGCATCTCCTACTATCCTTAGCTCATCGATTGAAGCTTTTTCATTACATAAATAATTTATAGTTAATGTATTACCAATTAATGCATCAAACTTATTATCTAGTAACCCATCTAATGCTTCTCCAAGCAAATCATATTCTATTATTTTTGTGTCTTTTATTGAATCTATTTCCCTATAAATAATATCTTCTTTAAGTAAAGCAATTGTTTTACCCCTTAGATCTTTTTTATCCTTTATATCTTTATTACTGTCTAATACAAATATTGATTGAGAATTCATCAATATGGAATCTGAAAATAAAAACTTTTCTTTTCTATTTAATGACTCTTTCATTCCCTGTATTATATCCGCTTGTCCATTTTCAATAGAATTATAGGCCTCTTCCCACTTCATAGGTAAAAACTCAAATTCTATTCCACTTACAAGGCTTATTGCCTTAATCACATCAACATTAAAGCCCTTAAAAGCTCCATTTTCATCGACATATTCATAAGGAGGAAAATGCATGTCTCCAGCTACTCTATAACCTTCAAATGTAGCAAAGGATGGACGTGACAGTATGATATTAAATAAAATAAATAATATTATTACTTTCTTTTTCATATTCATCACCATTTCACCTTAACATATTTTACTAGGTAAAAATATTATATCATAGTAATCTACTATAAACATTGATATAACTATATAAATTCTTTCCTTTTCTCTCATTACATGTAGTGACGAC
>NZ_JBQDAA010000240.1:0-3226 GCF_052089545.1 Tissierella sp.
ACAGTTTATAAATATATTTAGTAGAGTGTACAGCAATGTACAACAGCGTACAACATAATGTACAGCGAACGGTACAATAACTTGTGATATAATAAACACAAGTGAGGTGTCATATGAAGGACAATGTTTATACTATAAAAAAAATGTGTAAGGAATTGGATCAATCTAGACAAAAAATAAGAAGAAGACTTGAAAAGCTTGATATAGAGGCGATTAATGAACATACAAGAACTTATGAAAATCAGCCATTAGAGTATGATCGCCAAGCTTTTTTAAAGTTAGCAAAAGAATTTAATTTAGAAGTTAGTGAGCATGACTGTACAGCAACTGTACAGCATAGTAGTACAGAACGTACAACAAACGAACAGCAACGTACAGCAGAAAAAAATTATAAAGATAGTAATGATAAACTTATTAAAGTGCTTCAAGACCAACTGAAAGAAGCCAACAAGTCAAAATCGAATTTAGAGAAACTTTTAGATCAGCAACAGCAATTAACTCTGATTTCGAATAGGGAAATTGATATGTTGAAATTAGAACTTGAAGAAAAAAAAGAATCTAAACAATGGTGGAAATTTTGGAAATAAAAGATGGAGTAGAATTTTTTGGAGGTATTTTATAATGATAGAAAAAGAAAACAAAGAATATAAAGATAATACAATGAATAAAGATTTTATAAACGATGTTATAAAAGGTGATAGTATAGAAAAGATGAAATTACTTGAAGATGAATCAATTGATTTAATTTTATGTGATTTACCTTATGGACATACTCAAAATGATTGGGATAGTATAATTTCTTTGGAATTATTATGGGAGCAGTATGAACGTATTATCAAACCGAATGGAGCTATATTACTTACTTCAAGTGGAATGTTTACAGCCCAATTAATGCTAAGTAATCCTAAAATATTCAAATATAAAATAGTTTGGGAAAAATCAAAATCAACAAATTTTTTAAATGCTAAGAGACAACCTTTACGTAAATATGAAGAAATATGTGTTTTTTATAAAAAACAAGCTACGTACAATCCTCAAATGTCTAAGGGGAAAGCTTATAACAAAGGGATAAGAAAAGATCAATTAACAGGGAGTTATGGTGATTTTCAACCAGCTGAAGTTAAAAGTAATGGTTCACGTTATCCTACAGATATAGTATATTTTAAAACTGCGGAATCAGAAGGGAAAGTTTATCATCCTACCCAGAAACCCGTTGAGCTAGGCAGATATTTAATAAGAACGTACAGTAATCCAGGGGATGTAATGCTAGATAATACTTGTGGAAGTGGTTCGTTTTTAGTGTCAGCAGTTATTGAAGGACGGAATTTTATAGGTATTGATAAAGATGAAGACAGTAATAGATTTAAAAACGATATAGTTAGTTACGTTGATGTTTCTAAAGCAAGGGTTTTGGAAGCTTTTAATTCATTAGGTACCAATTCTATTAATAAAGAATACTTACTTAAATACAATGTACTGGGAGGAAAATAAATTATGGTTAGATTAGTAGAAAATGAAAGAAGTTGGGCTATCGAGCTTATATCAGAGATAAATGCTTATCTTTCTCAAGTTAACCTAAATATAGGTACAGCCGGAGGAGAGACAACAATAAACAATCATAGAGATTCTGAAGAAAAGGATCGAAAAGTTATGTTTCCTGATGTGTTGTTGTACTCTGATAAGAATAAGAACAATCTTTTACAAGGTTGGGAAATTAAGTTACCTGATGTACCAATCCATAATCAAGAATACATAAATGATGCCCAAGATAAAGCAGATAAACTTGGGCTTAATAGTACAGTTCTTTGGAACTTTAAGAATGTGGTACTTTATGTAAAAAAAGGAAAAGAATGGGTTATTGAAAATCAATGGAATGATTTAAATACTATTAGTTCACGTGATGATGTTAGGAGTAAACAAGATTTATGGAAAAATTTTTTAAAAGTTTTTCTAAATGATTTATCTTCTTTTTATCAAAATGGAGTAATAGAAAATAGAAGTTTAGTTGAAGTATCTAATTATATAGTTACATATTTAATTGAAGAAAATAAAAATTATTTAGCTGAACACTTACAAGACAAGGCGAAATCTAATCGGTTAATAGATATTGATATCACTAGATGGTGGAACAATACTAAAGAAGAATACATGAAAGATGAAACAAATAAATATACAGCTTATTCTAAAAACATTTTATTAAATTGGATAATTCGTTTTACATTTGGAAATATTATTTCAGTTACGCATACTGAAGCTTTAAATATAAAAAACATTGATTCTGATATTAAGCCAAGAGAAGTCAATGATATATTTCAGAGAATAACAAAAACTAGCGATTTTTATACTATATTTTCATCTCAGAAATATAATGAAATATTGCCAGCTACTATTTGGGAAAATTTGATAGACTTTAATTCTTTTTTAAATGACAAAATACTTGATCATGAACTAATGCAAAAAATGTTAGAAAACTCGGTGTCACAGTATAAAAGAGAAGTAATTGGTCAGTTTACTACTCCCAAAAAATTAGTTTTATTATTGTTACATTCTACAGTAATAAACCTAGAAGGAGAAGATATTGATCCATGTTGTGGAACAGGTATAATTCCAAAAGAATTGATGAATATGAAAATAAATAGTGGTATATCAGAGAAAGAAGTTCATGAAAAAACTTGGGCTTCAGATAAAATGGCTTTTCCCTTGCAGATAGCTAACATGACTATCACTACAAATACATCAATGAACTTAATAAATAAAATATTTACTAGCAATGTATTTGAATTAAACAGTGATATGTCGATAACATTAACTTCACCTTCCGATGGTGAAGAATTAGAATATAAGTTACCTAAATTTACTAATATCCTGTCTAATCTTCCATTTGTACCATCATCAATTATTGAAGAAAATGAAAGAGAATATATTAATGATATTGAAGAAGAAGTTAATGAAAATAGTGAAGGTCAAATAAAATTCAGTCGTCGATCTGATTTTTATTTTTATATTATTACCTATTTGAATAAAATTTTAGATGAAAAAGGTCGAATAGGAGTTATAACCTCAAACTCTTGGTTAGGTACAGAGGCAGGAAAAGAATTTTATAAATTACTTGTAAGTTATTATGATGTTCAAAGCATAATTATATCAGGTAACAAAAAATGGTTTCCTAATGCCAATGTTATGTCATCAATTATTATCCTTGAAAAAAAAGAAAAAATGTTTGTTA
>NZ_JBQDAA010000241.1:0-3195 GCF_052089545.1 Tissierella sp.
ATAACACTATAAAGACACATACAGCAACTCCTTAAATGGGTTTCGTATGTGTCTTTATAGTGTTGATCACTTCATATTTTAGTTGGTCAAAATCCTTATCATATGTAGCAATATATACCACTAAATTTACAGCATCTTTTTGATCAATATCTAAAAGCTGTCCATTGATTTTCAAAAAGACAAAAGTAGCTAAGAAAGCAGTACGTTTATTTGCATTATGAAAAGGATGTTTCTTTATCAATTGTATAAGTAGGATAGCTGCTTTTTCATAAATCGAAGGATAAACCTCTTCACCAAAAGCTGAGGCTCGAAGTTGTCCTACACACATTTCTAAAGCATTCGCGTCCTTTACACCAATGGGTTCATTAGGAGAGTATTTTTTTATTTGGATCACATTCATTTTTATAACATCTTTGGCTTCTAGGTAATGAACACTCATTTATCGACAAGCTCTCTAAAAGTAGTATCATATTCAGTTAATGCTTGAGATATTGCTACATCGATCTCATCAGATAAGGTTTGTTTTTTTGTAATTGCTGCTCGAAGTTTTTCTTCATCTAAAAAAACCGTATCTCCAGGATTTAACCCATTTTCTTTAAGAAACTCCTTTGAAATAGTTAATACTACTGAATTCCCTACTTCTCTGAATTTTCTTTCTTTGATTGCCATAGTCTTCTCCCCTTTTTTGTTTGTATATACAGTATATACGCTTATTGATTTTAAATCAATCGTAGTCCCTCTCATGTCTAACTCTATAGAAAGATTGTTCTTTCTATAGAATTAAGAAAAACCAAAAAAATTTTTAGAATACAAACTACTATCCCCTCGCCTATTTATATATACCATTTATTTTATATGATTATATAGAACCTTATATAATTTGTGTTTTCCAAAAAAAATATAGCATACCAATTGACAAACGTCCCTATAATTGGTATAGTCCAATTGTAGGGGTACTCCTCTCTCCTACTTATTGAAAGGATGAATGACATGAAAAATACAGAAATATATCAAAAAATAGATACAATCATACTTCATATGCCCGATTATATAAAAGATTTTGTTCAAGATCGTGAAGATAAAGATCAATCACCTCGAACCACTTTAGAATATCTAAAAAATTATAAGCTCTTTTATGAATGGCTTCTGAGTGAGTCTATCGTTCCTGATACTTCAATCACCTCGATAAGACATTTAACTGCCTATGACCTAAACTTGTACAAATCTCATTTGAAACGTCGCGCAAAAGAAAATGTAAAAAAAGATACAACAAAAGCTAAGCTCGAAGATAATAATAACTTAGGCCTATCCACTTCTACTATCAATAGAAATATAACAGCATTGAAAGTTCTATTTAAATATCTTTCGAAAAGTTCCAATAATCCTCTAGGAAAACCATACTTAGACGATAATCCTATGGACCAGGTAGCAACTATCACAGATAAAACAACTTTAGCAGCTCGTGCAAATGCCATTGAGAAAAAATTATTTCTAGACGAAGATACACAAAATTATCTAGATTATATTGCCAATGAATATAAAAATACTTTGAGCAAACGAGCTCTGATCTATTACCATCGAGATGTAGAAAGAGACCTGGCGATCAATGCACTGATTTTAGGATCTGGATTGAGACTCTCCGAGGTTGTAAATATTAACTTAGATGATCTATCTTTGGATAAGAATAATGTGGTAGTAACTAGAAAAGGAAATAAGAGAGATGCGGTCAATATAGCAGCGTTCGCAATGGAATATTTAGCTAATTATCTAGCTATTCGGAAAGAAAGATATAAAGTGACAGAAAACGAAAAAGCATTATTTCTAGCAATTTACCAAGGAGAAGCCAAACGTATATCCGGTATTGCAATCGAACGGATGGTAGCAAAATATTCGAAAGGATTCAGAGTCCAAGTCAGTCCGCATAAACTGCGTCATACATTGGCTACTAGACTCTACCAACAGACAAATTCTTTGGTATTGACTGCCCAACAATTGGGACATTCAAGTACCAATACAACGACTTTATATACCCATATAGACAATGCGGCTACAATTGATGCATTGAATTCATTATAAAAAAAGTCCAACTACAAATAGATTTCGTAGTTGGTTTTTTTTATCTCTAATCATGCAAAGATTAAATACCTAATTTAAATCCTTTTAAGGAAGCACCGATTTCATCTTCTGTAATTCCAATATATCTTTTAGTAATCGATTGAGAACTATGATTAAAAATAAACATTAAGGTAGCAATGTCTCTAGTTTTTTTGTAGTAGTGATACCCAAAAGTTTTTCTTAATGTATGTGTTCCTATATCATCTCTTCCTAATTTTTCCGCTATATCCGCATATATCTGATAGACACGATCCCTTGTTATATGTCGACCTTGTTGCCGACTTGGAAACAACCAATCATTTTCTTCTTTGCCTTCAGTATATAATAAAATCTCTTCTCTCAAATTATCTATGAAAATCGGTTTTCGCTTACCTGTTTTACGTTCAACAATAATAGGCTTACTTTTACCTCGTATATCTCCAACTTTTAATCCTATAATGTCTGACATACGTAACCCATTATTGATTCCAAACAAAAATAAAAAACTATCTCTTTCCGGATTACTTGTTCTTCTTAGCCAAAACTGAAAATCTTGTATCTCTTCATTTGTCCTTAACGGTTGTACATTATAGCTCACTATTGTTTCCCTTCTTAAAAATATTCTGAGTTCATGATTATATATATATTTTACCATAATCATAAACTTATATACATACTCTGTTCAAAGTCAAGAAAATCAAGGGATTTAGTTTATGATTTTATATCATTTCAGTAACTCAGAATATTCCGACTTTTTTGTACAAAAAAATTAACCTTACTTATATGAAGATTCTAAGCTCTTATTTAAATTTTAGACGGGCAGTTATCCGTAGAAGTTCTTAGAATAGCTAATTTACATAATTAAATTATATGAAATTTAAGTTTGAACAATATACTAAGAACTCCCCTTACTATAAAGTGAAATAAATTAGCATATGAATAACCGTGCTACCAAGCTTTTCATTAATAAAATATTTTTATTAATATTTTATAACTTTACGCAAGATCATAATTTTGGGGAGCGTCAATAATTTTGTGTAAATGATTCTTCCCTACTGCAGATTGTTTCTAATTCTCAATCAGTTGGCTTAGCATTTGTTC
>NZ_JBQDAA010000242.1:0-3128 GCF_052089545.1 Tissierella sp.
TTCTATTATTCTACCTTATTTGATAGTAGATTTAAAACTTTGCAACAGAACCATTTTTTCTATTTTAAACTACGTAATTAAACTTATTTAATCTAAATTTCAAAATATGATTAAATGTTTCTCACTTCATTCACGAACATTGTAATCCAAAATTGCCTTAACTACTTCTTTTAATTTATAATATGATATAATTCTATAAGATATTTTGGGAGGTTCAAATGGATATAACAGCTTATCAAAAATGGGTTAGTGAATTTTACAAAAACAGAAATTGGTACCAGTATAACTCATTTATAAGAAGTAATTTTTTATGCGAAGAGGTTGGGGAATTAGCGCAAGCTATTCGAAAATATGAAATTGGTCGTGATAGACCAGATGAAATCGAGAAATCAAGCAACGAAAATTTAAACGATATCAAAGAAGAGCTTGGGGATGTATTGGATAATATATTTATTCTTGCAGATCAATACAACATTTCCTTAGAAGAAATTATTGAGACACATAAAAACAAATTAGAAAAGAGATTTGAAGAATGAAAATAACCATCTTTTGCGGTGCAAGTAACGGAAATAACCCAATCTACAGTCAGAGAACAGTAGAACTTGGTGAATGGATGATTAAGAATAATCATGATTTAGTTTATGGTGGCGGAAAAGTTGGCTTAATGGGAGTAATTGCTGATACCATTATTAATAATGGAGGCCAAGCAATTGGTGTTATGCCTACATTTTTAAAAGATAGAGAAATCGCCCACATTAATTTATCAGAGCTTATTGTTGTAGAAAATATGCCACAACGAAAAGGGAAAATGATGGCTCTCGGAGAAGCATTTATTGCATTACCTGGTGGACCAGGAACTTTAGAGGAAATTTCAGAGGTAATCTCTTGGTCTCGAATTGGTCAAAATGATAGTCCATGCGTTCTTTATAATATCGATGGTTATTTTAATCACCTAAGAAATATGTTTGATCATATGGTGTCTGAAGGCTTCTTAAGTCAAGATGATAGGAATAACATCTTATTCTCAGATGATATAATTGAAATTGAAAGCTTCATTAAAGATTATAAATCACCTACAATTAGAAAATATAGCAATTAAATATAAAAATAGCCATTTATACTTGGCTATTTTTCTTTATTCCAGTTAATAACTTAACTTATATTTTAAAACTCATCCGAAAATAAATATTCATACTCTGAAAAATCTTCATCACCAAAAAATTCTTTAAAATCTTCTTTATTGTTAGAGCTATTTTTTTTCCAATACTTTTTTGTTTTACTAAAGCTACAAATTCTTCATCTGTCACTATTAATCCCTTATTATCAAATTATTGCCAAAGCTGTTTTATCTCATTGTACTCTTCTTGAATTTTTTCTTCAAGCGTGTGACCGTATACTTCAATTAGCATAGATATATCTTTATGACCAAGAATTTTCGCAATAATTCCTAAGTCATATCCTCGATGCCACAGGAAGCTCCCATAGGTGTGTCTAGCACCTTTTGTCGTAATGATAGGGACTATGTTCAACTCTTGAACGATACCTCTCAGAACCTTATTTGTACCGTTTGTACTTGGTACACTATTAGGATAACCAAAATGTTGAAATACCATATTGTTTGTATTTTGTAATCCAAGCTCTTTATTTGATTGATTTTGTTCACTCTGAAAATTTTTCAATATTTCTAGACATTCATTATCAACTGGAACAATTCTGATTGACGTTTTATTTTTTGGTGGAACAAACTGACTCGTTTCAGAGTTGAATCTTCTATAGGTTTTAAAGACTCCCCTATCAAAATCAATATCTTCCCAAGTTAGAGCAATCAATTCACCATATCTCATACCTGTTTTTAATAAGAAATAGATAATATAAGGTACAACAGATTTCTTATAATCGAATTTACCTTTTATAGCACTTATTAAATCTAAATAATCCTTTTCATTATGAAGGTATTTACTATCCGCATCTTGACTTTTTGCTGTCGAAAATAATTCTACATGTTGAGTGAAATCTTCAATCATAACTTTATCAGCGATAGCCATCTGTAAACTTTGTTTCACACCAGTATTTAAACGACCTAGGAAATTACGACTAACCCTATTACCATAGTTATTCATAATCCGTTGATATTCACTAGGTCTGATTTGAGAGATTGGTTTATCTCCAAATAGCTTTTCTAACGTTACCTTACGGCTAAGATATTTCTTTTTCGTCACATCACTTCTATTACTAGGTATAATCTTTAAATCTAACCACTCTTGATAAAGTTCTGGTAAAGAAATATCTTTTGTAATAATGCTTCCAGTTCTTAACTTTTGGAGAATCGGCTCTGCTTCTGCCTCTGCTAGTTTCTTAGTTTTAAAACCACTATTATAGGCAACTGTTTTACCTTCCTCACGTATTTCATAAGCCCATAGATTTTGATTCCCTCTCCTTCTATATCTTGCATTTGCCATAAGCTATACCTCGAGTCCAATTACTTCTGAAACGGCACTCCTAGGAACAACCATGAGTCGTTTTCGATCATAGAAAGTGTAACCACGTTCCACCATTAAATTTCTAGCTTGATGGATAATATGGTTTACTGTTGAGGGACGATAGCCCATTTCAATTAAGTCTTTATTAGTCATTACATTATTTGTCATTGTATTTTTTTCCTTTCGTGTTATAATTTATCTAGAATATTTTTTCTATGTCGACTTCTTTCACAAGTCGGCTTTTTTTATGCCCCAATATTCAGAGCTTTGTTGTTCACGTACATATTGTTCAATCTCCTTTTCGTCATTATCAGTAAACTTTTCAACTCCCCTGCGAAGTAAGTCTTGTAAAAAGACTTCTGCCTGATCGATACCGTAGGCTTCGTATTTTGCCATATAAACCTTTGCGATTGTCTTTGACACTTGTTTATCAGTCCACGCTTCAGACTGCCTTAATGTTGGTTTTTCTCTCACAATACTCAGTCGTGTTTTCTCCTCTGTATTGATATAGTTTTGCCACCATCTTACAGATTCTCTTCTTCGTTTATTTTTATCTCTTGCTTTTGGAGAAACAAAACGATAATGTCCATTGATTGGATTTGAGTCAATATCTTGGACACATTTTAGTAGAGACGGTTAAGCCATTTT
>NZ_JBQDAA010000243.1:0-3109 GCF_052089545.1 Tissierella sp.
TATTTCTTGAACCATGCTTAGATTCTTCTCAAGCTCAGAATGACAGCTTCACACTCTACTTATGATAAGGCTCCCCGTATCAATCTAACCAGCAAAAGAAATAGGATATCTTTAGATATACAAATCTAGTTATAAATAGAGCTATAAAATTAATATTAATTTTATAGCTCTATTTTAGGTTTAAATATCTTCCATAATTATTATATCTATACTTTCATTATTACATATATCTCTTAATCTAATGTCATTTGTTATAATATAATCAACATTCATAGCTATACCAGTAGCTACAATAATTGCATCTGGTGTTTTAATCTTATAGTTAGCTCTAAGTCTTGATGCTATATCAGCTATATTATAATTGGCATCTATAATCTCAAGATTTGGATAATTAGTTAGCATTAATTTATATCTATTTTCTACAAAAACATTATTATCTTTTTTAGGTTTTACTAGTATCTCCATAAATGTTATTATCGACATAAATGCCTCATTATTTCAATCTTGATTATCAGTAAAAACTTTTTCGAGTTTATCAGAATACTTAGGATTATCTTCAAAATAATATATAAAACAATTAGTATCTAATAGAAGAGTCTTACCGTCTTCAATTAATCCCATGATTGTCTTTCCTCTTCAATGTATTTATCTAAATTAACTTTATCCCAAACTTCTTTTCCTAATCCTCTCATAGCTTTTGCAAAATTATCTGGTTTTTCCATTAATATTATATATCCATTCTCATCGTTTACCCATATCATTTCTGCACCTGGTTTTAAACCTGCTTTTTTAAGGATATGTTCTGGTATCTTTATACTTGAATCTTCATTAAGCTTAGAGAAATTATCCATAACCAACACTCCCTTCATTTATTAAAGGATTAATTGCTATATTTATTATAACATATTGTAGAAAAGAACTTATATATTAATATAAGACTCTTATGATAAAGCATTATCTATGAATCGTATTTTACCAAAAGTACGTTGTATAAAGCTTTTAACATTGTCAATCTGAACTTAGTAAAGAATCTATAGTTTAAGCCCTAAAAGAAAGATTCTTCGTCGCTACACTCCTCAGAATGACAAAATCTTCCACCTCCTACTTATCCACCGAGATGACTTTAATAAAGCTATTTATGGATTAAAGAAATTCAGAAAATAAGGAGTAACTTATAAAAGGTGCCTTTCCTTTTATGGAAGGACGTTTTTCAAAATTACTGCTGCTCCATCCTTATCTACTAATCTTGCTACTTTAGAAAAGTTTTGATTTGCCTCAGAAATGGAAACTACATTGTTTATATTAACTTTCATATAATCATCTCCTATCTTTAACTATATTATATGATAATTTTAGGATGTATTCAGCCTAATTAATATCAACAATTTTTATAAAATATTATAAATCTTTATTCTTAAAAAATCATTCAATTAATATTCATCAAGTATTTTTTTATAATTAAAAGCTACTAATAAATTAAATATAATAATTATCATGAAAGTTATACCCGTTGAAGTTTCAAAAGCTTCTTTAAATGAATAACTTTTTACAACTAAATTCCATATCATCCATGAGAGAAAAAATACTAAAGGAATAACTATTTCTAGTAATACAAATACTTTCTTTTTCATAGTTCATCACATCCTTTCAATTAAAATATATATTCCAAATATACTTTACTCAACTCTTAGTATATAAAAATCAAAATACTATTAGCTTGTTACTACCAATCATTATAAAAATTTAAAGCAAGGTAATAAGCAATCGTTGCAAAAATCATTAAATTAAGGGCTTCTGAACTTATATTTCCGATGAAATATAAAAATAAGGCAATAAGAGCAGGTTTAATCACATATATTAGTAACTTTGACGATTTATACTTCTCGTTAATAGTAAATACAATACGCAAGGGTAGAAAAGAGAAACCAAATAATAAAGTAACAATAATATCTTTAAATTGTATTTTCTTATTCATTGAACCCTCTTTTTTCGGTAGATTATCAGTCTTATTTTCAATTAAATCAATAGCTAATGCTTTTTCTAAAAGTTTTAGACTAATAAAATCAGGAGTACTTTTACCTAATTCCCATTTAGAAATTGTTTGTCTCGTAACAAATACCTTCTCAGCTAAATCTTGTTGAGTAAGATCCAATTCAGTTCTTTTAGATTTTATTTTTGAAGAAATATCCATAGCCGCCTCCTTTCTAACTTATAATTTATCATTTTTCGTTTATTTAAGAAAGCAACTGTCCCGCAACGGACTTATTAACAGCAATTATACCCTTTATCTGTCCTGTATACCTAGAAGCTCTACTATTCCTATTTATGATAAGGTTCATTCTTCATTATTCTAAAGGATCTATAAATTTGTTCTAGAAGTATCAGCCTCATAATTTGATGCGGAAAGGTCATCTTTGAGAAGGAAAGCTTAAAGTTACTCATCTTTTTAACTTCATCGGAAAGTCCTAGCGATCCTCCTATTATAAATGTTATATCATTATTCCCACTTATCATTATATCTTCTATCTTTTTCGACAACATTTCCGAGGAAATATGTTTTCCTTCTATTTCCAGGGAAATAAGGAAAGAATTTTGGGGAATCTTGGAAATAATTTTATTTCCTTCCCTTTCCATTACACTTTCCATATCCTTTTGTGATAGGTTCTCAGGTGCCTTTTCATCTGGTATTTCTACTATTTTTACTTTAGCATATCTTGAAAGTCTTTTAGAAAACTCATTTATGCCCTCTTTTATGTATTTTTCTTTTATCTTACCTACTGCTATTATATTTATATTCATATTTTCCTTGTATGATATAGTCAAATACTAAAATCATACTCTCCTTTCTATGGTATATATTTAAATTTTTTTATATTTTATTATAGTTATAATAATTAAGTATATCTCTTTATTTTATGAAAACCAACTCTTATTTTAAACTTTAGTTTTTCCTTATTGGCCAGTATAAATTACTTATTTTTATTTTTCATTGGAAGCTAATACCAGTATTTAAACTTGATATAATATATAAAAATATATTAGTTAAAAACTATTTTAATCCTGAATTATTCACAATAATTTAATAATGTATCTCAATAGCTCATAGCTA
>NZ_JBQDAA010000244.1:0-3101 GCF_052089545.1 Tissierella sp.
AAAGAGTATATTTGTATCTACTAAAGAGATAATGCCTTATATGGAGGAAAATGGTGGTAGGATAGTTATTACTTCATCTATCACAGGAAACAGAGTTGGAAATCCAAAGCTTGCACATTATTCAGCAGCTAAAGCTGGTATAAATGGATTTATGAGGACAGCAGCTCTTGAACTAGCTTCTATGGGTATTACCATAAATGCTGTTGAGCCAGGAAACATTATGACTCCAGGAATGAAGAGTTCTTTAGGTGATGAATACATTAAAAATCAAGAATCTATAATTCCACTAAAGAAACTAGGAGATCCAGAAGATATAGCCCATACAATTATGTTTTTAGCTTCTGATGAGGCTTCTTATATAACTGGGCAAAGTATCGTAGTAGATGGTGGACAGATACTACCTGAGTCAGCACTTGAAATTAATTAGTTTATTAAAAAATCTGTTTTATAACTAAATTTAGTTATAAAACAGATTTTTATTCTTTTAACAATATCTTAGTATAAACCATATCCTATTGCCATTAATATAAAAAAGGTAAATATCATAATTATATTAAATAACAGAAATAACCAATTTTTCTTATATAAACTAAAACCAGCACCTACTATCCCTAAAGCTGGATTTATAAATAAACTTACAAGGCCAAGTGGTCTTAAGCCTTGCCCTAGGATAAATTCCATACTATCATAGGGTATTAAAAATCCTATAATTATAAGAACCATACCCAAAACTACTGTAAGCTTTGGTACTTTTTTTATTGCCATTTTATTTCCTCCTTTAGAAAGTTCTACTTTAAATCAAGTGGTATTTCTATATCTTCTAACAGTATGGAAACTATATCTTGAGGATTTATTTTTCCGTTTTCTACTAGAGATATTGAATAATAGTATTGACTTCCTTCTAGATCTCCTGTACCTGTGTCCCACTGGGCTGTAACAATAGTTCCATCTTTTAGTTTGAATTTTATATTAAAGACTTCTTCTGAAAATTCTTGTAAAGCTTTATCCTTAGATGTTAAATATATGGCTGCATTAAGTTCCGAGAAATGAATTTTATCTAAGACTATTTTCTTATCTTTATATTCAAACTCTTTATTTATTTCATAAATCTGAGAAATGTCTTTATATTTTAATGGTATATCAAGTTCCCAGTCTCCTTTTGTTCCAAAGCCAAATAAACCTAAGCTTATCCTATCTATTTCTAAGTGTAGATTTCCTCCTATTAAGCTTACACCATTTTCTTCCATTTCTACATTGTGTACTTGTAGAAAATATTCTTTATCTTTTGTATTAAAACCTTCATCTAAAGAATGATATCTGCTGCTCCCTATAAGGTGTTGTCTTTTATCTTTTGAAATAGATTTATCACTCACATTTACCCAGAACTCTCTACCTGTATTCCAAATACTTCTTAGCTTTTCATCATTTTCTCTTTCAACTGATATTAATACATATACAAATTTACTATCTCCAAATACCGATTCTGCTGTTAGTTTATAGCCCTTATCACTATCGTATATATTTATATCACTTGCATCTTCTGATAAAGAAAAATTTTTAATTTTACTCGAAAAACTTTGTGGTGCTTGTGGAATATTACTTACTGCATAGACAGTTATACTAAATATTAATATTAAAGATAGTATTAATGCTGTTCTAAGTTTATTTCTCTTGTTCTTAGTCTTTTTCGTAAAAACTTTTTCAGAACTTTTATTATCTTTTGTTTCCATGATTTTATTATATATTTCTTCTTTTTTATGATCTTTAGGGGTTAATTTATCAAATATCTTTTTCATATCATCATTATTCATTCAATCCCTCCTTTACCTTTTTTTCTAATAAATTACGCCCTCTTGATAACCTAGTTTGAATAGTGCTTTCTTTTATATTAATTATATTAGATATTTCCTTGACCTTGTATCCCTCATAATAGTATAGATAAAGAATCAATTTATATTTTGGGGATATTGATAATAATGATTCTAAAACATAGCTTAAGTCTTCTTTTTGATCTGATATTTCTTGTAGGTTTTCTATGTCTATTCTACGAGATTTCCAAAAACTTTTAAGTTTATCCTTACATAAATTTTTAGTTACCCTTATTAGCCATGCTTTTGTATGTTCTTCGCTATTAAAGTTCTTTGATTCTTTAAGTAGTTTTATAAAAACTTCTTGAACTAGATCTTCTGTTTCACTAGTATTTTTTAAATATAATAAAGCTTTTTAAATTCTTCTTCATTTATAAAAGTTTCTTCCACTAACTCCCCTCCTTATATATAACACGAGTGAATCCCTATAAATATCCCATTATTTTTAAATAATCTTTTTTATTATACTATATATATGATAAAAAAGGCTTGATAACTTTTGAAAGTTATCAAGCCTTTTGATTATATTTCCTATTAACTTTATTCTCTATTTGAAGCTTCTATATTCTTTGAAGCTTTGTTCATTATTAAAAGTATTGTTATAAGTCCGAGTATAGCATAGTAAATCGAAGTTTTTATATAACGATTCATCTATCTGTACCTCCAGTTTTATAAGATACTAGCCCTATGTGTGAGCTTTGTTTGAATCATCTATATACATACCCAATAAGATTATAAAATAGCAGTTAATTATCTTATTTAGCCCCTAGTCTGTCTACATATTCCTTAGCTTCTTTTAAATCCATACCTGTTCTTTGCCTAAGTATTTTTACAGCTGCAACACTTTCCCCCATCTCTATAAATTCTATCAGTTTTTCATCTAAAGTATTGTCCTCAATATCTAAATGCTTCATAATAGCATCTAATTTTCCATTCATATACTTCATCCTAGCCTTTTGCGAATTTATTAGATTTACTAATGAAAAGGCAGCAAGTAACAATAAACCTATCATAACTATATCCATGTATATCTACTCCTAACTCTTTATATATTTATCTAATATTATACATTAAAAAAGAGTAAAAGATAAGTATCTTTCACTCTTTTCATATATTTAAGATAGTCTATCTGTTTCGTTTTTCAGAATATTTTTCATTTATTACGACTCTTTCGCATACTTTTGTTTTATTTGCTTTTATAGTTTCGATATGGAAAAAGAAATAATAATATTT
>NZ_JBQDAA010000245.1:0-3085 GCF_052089545.1 Tissierella sp.
TCAATGGTGGTAAGTTTGATGGAATATTAGGAGTAGTAGTAGGTTTAGAAGCTTTAAGACATATAGTAGAAAGAAAAATCAATCACATTAATCCTATAGAATTAATTGTTTTTGTAGAGGAAGAAGGATGTAATTTTGGAACCCCGATGGTAGGTAGTAAAACATTGACGGGTATTTTTAATATAGAAGATTTAAAAAGGTTTAAAAATGATAAAGAGATTTCTGTATATGATGCAGCAAAGAAATTTGGACTTAAACCAGATAATATAAGAAAAGATGTTTTAAAACCTAATGAAATAAAAGCAATGATTGAATTACATATAGAACAAAGCTTAGTGTTAGAAAAGAATGAAATTTCAGTTGGAGTAATAGAAAAAATAGCCGGAGTAAGAAGGCTAGAAATAGAATTTGAAGGAGTATCAAATCATGCAGGTGCTACTCCAATGAATTTAAGATATGATCCAATGGCTGCAGCTTCAAAAGTAATTGCATCAATTGATAAAATAGTGGAAGAGAAGGCTTTCAAGACAACAGTAGCTACCGTTGGTAAAATAAATTGTTATCCTAACGCTATTAATGTAATACCTGAGAAAGTCATATTTACTGTAGATATAAGAGATATCAATTCTCAAGGAATTGATATAGTAGAAAATGAGATTAGATCTACTATAAAGTATATATCTAATTATTATGAAATAAAATCAAAGATAAAGATAACTGGAGAAGCACCACATATAAATCTTTCACCAAAAATAATATCAATTTTACAATCATCAGCCAAAGATCAAAATATAGAATATTTAAATATGAACAGTGGTGCTGCTCATGATGCTTGTATATTATCAACAATAACAGATGTAGGAATGTTGTTTGTTCCTAGTATTAATGGTAGAAGTCATGCCCCAGAAGAAAATACTAGTTATGATGATATTGAAAAAGGAGCAAAAGTATTATTAGAAGCTTTGGTTAGATTATCTAATTAATCTAACTGTTATAAAAAAGTGTCTTTAAGTTCATTTGAACTTAATTATTAGTTTTTTAAGGAGGTGTAAAGTTTTAGGGTTAAAAATCAGTAAATTCAAATAATAAGGAGGAGTTTTAGTGGATAGGAATGAAAACAATAAAGAGCTTAGTGAAAAAGAAGTATTAAATTATAAAGGCAGGATGGATATTTTCATTAAATTAATACTTACAGCATTAATAATAGTAATTATAAGTGAACTTATAGGAACACTGACATTTGATATTAATATTGGTACAATTGTCTTATTACCTATGTTATTTGCAGTTATTATCGGTATTTTGATTACACCTGATGTAATAGGTAGTAAAATAAAAGGTTTAAGCAAAATTATTGGTTGGAAAGAAATAGAACTTGCAGGACCATTTGTAATGCTAGCACTACTACCACTTGGAGTAAAATATGGTACGCTTGTAGGACCTAATATCGTAGAGGTAGTAAAAGCAGGACCAGCATTTTTATTACAAGAACTAGGTAATTTAGGAACAATATTTATAGCACTCCCCATTGCACTTTTACTTGGGATGAAAAGGGAAGCAGTTGGTGCTACAGTATCTATTTGTCGTGAACCGACATTAGGAGTAATAGGTGAGAAATATGGTATATCTAGTCCTGAAGGTACAGGAGTTTTAGGCACATATCTCATGGGAACTGTCTTTGGTACAATTTTCTTTGGACTTTTAGGTTCTCTTTCAGTTATGACAGGCCTTCATCCATTAGCCCTTGCTATGGCAAGTGGAATGGGAAGTGGAAGTATGACTACAGCAGGTTCAGGATCCCTTGCTGCAGCAGTACCTGAAATGAGTGAGCAAATTTTAGCATATGCTGCAACAAGTAATATGCTAACAGGAGTTACGGGCCTTTATTCTGTAGTACTTTTTGGTATACCTTTAGTTAATTTTATGTATAGAAAACTAGAACCTATTATTGGTAGAAAGGATGGTAGATAATATGGCAGTAGATATGAAAAAACTATTAAATCAAACAATAATTTTATTTATAGTAGGAATAATGATACTTATTGGTCAAAGAATAGGCTATGGTACAGATATAATAGGAGCTATACCAGGAATACTTATGGTAATCGGAATTGCTGTATTTGCACTTTTCATGAGAGCTGTGACTCCTAAATTACAATTTCCAGCATTTGCATGGGCATCCCTCACTGCTCTAATATTAAGTATGCCTTTCATGCCAACTTCAGAAGTTTTTTTAAAATTTACAGATCAAGTTAATTTTCTAGGAACTACTACTCCAATACTTGCTTTTGCAGGTATATCAGTTGGAAACAAAATTTTACAATTAAAGAAATTAAGTTGGAAGGTTGCTATTGTAGCGGTATTTGTATTTATTGGAACATTTTTTGGTTCAGCCATAGTGTCTCATATTGTACTTAAGTTACAAGGAATTATATAGAAAGGGTGTAGAAATTGGATAAGAAGACTTTAAAAGAAAAAGTTTGTAAAACAATTGATGACAATAAAGATATAATTATAGAGCTTGCAGAAACTATATATAAAAATCCAGAACTCGGATATAAGGAAAGATTTGGCACGGAAACAGTATTTGATATATTTAAAAATTTAGAGTTAGAAAATCTAGAAAAAGATATAGCTATTACAGGATGTCTTGGAAGAGTTAATAATGATAAAGAAGGGCCGAATATAGCTGTAATAGGTGAATTAGATTCTCTTGTATGTGAAGAGCATCCTGATAGTAATGAAATAGGTGCTATTCATGCATGTGGCCACAATAATCAAATAGCAGCTATGGTAGGTACTGCTATAGGAATTATGAAATCAGGCGTTAAAGACGATTTGGATGGAAAAATTACATTTATGGCTGTACCTGCAGAAGAATATATAGAAATAGATTATCGTTCAGAGCTTATAAAAAAAGGAGAACTTAAATATATAGGCGGAAAGCAAGAATTAATTCATAGGGGATATTTTGATAATGTAGATATAGCAATGATGATTCATTCATTTGATACAAAAATAAACAATAAAAAAATAATAGTTGGACCTACAGCAAATGGATTTGTAGGAAAAAAAATAAAATTCT
>NZ_JBQDAA010000246.1:0-3070 GCF_052089545.1 Tissierella sp.
CTAATTAAACCTACTTCGGTAAAGTAGATTAAACAACCATTGAAGATTGATAAATCTTCATATTTAAGAATCTCATACCAAGTTTCTTTAAATTGTTCAAAGTCATGTACTAAAGATTCCGTTATAAATGATGTTTCATAAGTATCTTCATTGCCATTGCTTATAAATATTTTATGAAATCTATCATTCGAATAGAACCTCACATTTCCGATATCAATAGGAAAGTCTTCTTTGGGGTATTCGGGAATATAATTCTCGATTACTTTTTGATAAAAATCTACAAATTTGCTGTATGAATCTATTTTATTTGTCCCTAAAATCTTACTTTTATTATTAATAAGGTCTCTATTTAGCTTATCTATGATTCCCAAAAATCTTCTATTAGGAAACCATGAAGTAATAGAATAAATAGCTGAAGCTAAAGAAGTTATCTCGTAATCACATAAAAAACTCATTTTTTATCATCCTACTTTCTTTTGTGATATATGGCTCCATGCTACACCTCTATTATTTCTTTTTATGATAAGACTATTTTATCATAAAACCTACATCTAATTTAATCCAATCTATCTTTCAGCTCCTATCTCTCCATGTGAACATACCCATTTTATGGTATAATAGAGACAGCGTTATACACGGAGGTATACCATGACTCTTGATGTAAATAAAGAGGAATTAACAATTTTAGGGATTCCTTTTGATAACTTTTCAGATTTTGATACTGTTTGGTATGCCATTGGTTCATCAATGATTGAAAATTATGAACCCACTGTGCAAGATGTGATTGATTTAAAAGCTTATGTTATCAACAAGCGAAAGGAATTGGACCTTGGTTAAAAATCAATACGAAGGCTATGAGTACATTGACCCTAATAATCAATACACTTATCCAAATTCTACAGTCTTAATCAACAAACAAAACATTACAAATATTGAAGAAGCCTATCGAAACGAACACCTTCTAGTTACTAGAAGACTTGCAGATTTGAGAATACAGGCTATTGAAGTCAATTCTATTAGGGATATTTTAGCTATCCATAACTATTTATTCCAAGATGTTTATTCTTGGGCAGGGCAATATCGTAGGGTTAATATTTCAAAAAGTGGTAATCCTTTTATGCCATTACAATCTTTTAATACTGCTGAAACCTATATGAACCAGCTTATTCATACCTATCATCAAACGGCTAATTCAAAAGATGAGATTATTAAACAATTAGCAAAAATTCTTGATACCCTTAATTATTTCCATCCGTTTCGAGAAGGCAATGGACGGACTCAACGGGAAGTCATTCGTTCCTTAGCACTGTCAAAAGGATACTCTGCACAAATACGCGTTGAACAAGATGATGAGATTTACAACCTTTATATGGACGGAACAGTCTATGGAGATTTAGGGAAGTTAGAAGAACTACTTGGTAAAATACTAGAAAAGTTATAAATTTATTTACCAAAACATTCCTATGTTCTCTAATACCGCAAAAAATATAATTCCCTAAAATAGAATCAGCACTAAAAATTGGCTCATTGTCAACTGTAATGGGTGACTTATAACTAAGCAGGAGAGAGAATCAAATGGGTTCTCTCTTTTGTGATGTTTAAAGCGATGAGAATTTTTGTTTTGAAGTTCTTGAAATTTCGAAAGCCAGAGGCTTGGCGTTTGATATCTTTGATGAGCTTATTGGTTGCTTCTAACTTGGCATTGGAATAAGGATATTCAAGGGCGTTGGTGATGTAAGCTTTGTATTTTAGAAAGGTTCTGAAAACTGTTTTAAAAGCTGGATTGACGGTTGATAAACTGTCTTTCACTAGTCCGAAAAATAGCTCAGAACGCTTTTCATTATAAATCATATGAGACTTTTTTATACACTCAAAAACCCTACACTATCCAAAGTAGACTTTACTCACTACAATATTATGGAACCTTTTCAATAAATTTTACTTAACTATTCACTATCCTAGTAACCCGTAGAATCAACTTTATTTTGAACTGTTACTCAGATTATTTATTATTCTTAGATAAACTTAGAAGAAAATTCTAGACAAATTTATTATTGAACAAAAGATTTTCTATGTTTCAAATCTGTCTATTTAATATTTAAAAATGTAGAATGATCATCTATATAAAAAACCAGCCTATAATCTAGACTGGCTTTCCCTATTAAAAAATCATTTTAAGAAACATATAAAATTATTTAGTTATACATCTTTTCGCTTTTCTGTCATCAGAGCCAACGGAGTACATATCAATACAATGATTGCTCCTACAATAAATACATTATCAAATGCCCTGCCCAACTGCTCATTTTTTTCTTTGACAATGTCCTTAAGAGCAGCTGTTAATTCATCCTTTTGAGCTAATAATTTAATAGCTGTACCAACTTTGGCTTGTCCTCCAGATATAGTTTTCAAACTACTTGATAACTGAGAGACACTTGAACTAATGGTTTCAACTCCATTAATCAATAACTGATTTGCATCATAAATCTTTCTATAATTACTCCCCTTTTTAGGATCTGGAAGATTATCTGTCTTTTGAGCAGCTATTTTGATTGTCTTAACCATCCTACTTTGTTTGGTTGAAATATTATTGCTGTTCTTGGTCGTCTTGAAAGTTTTTGCCATTTCCTTCTTAGCAACTTTTTTTACATCTGTTGATAAAACCCGTTTTTCAATTTGGTTATACGATGTTTCCTTAATTTGTGTTTTAGCAATATTAACATTACTATTTAAAATGGTAACCAAGAGAGCCATACCAATTGCTTGCCCAATATATCTGGAAGCATTAACGATACCTGACCCAATTCCAGCCTTATTCACTGGTAAATATTTTACAGATGATGTTAATGCCATTGCCATAAATCCTAGTCCTAAACCAATAATCACATTACAACAAACAATGATGCTTTGTGAAGTATTATACTGAACAAGACTAATGCTTTCAATAAATGTAAATAAGTTTTAATGTTTACTAAATCGTCAATCATTATTTTTGCAACTTCTTTACGATAGCTTGTTCCATATTCTTCTTTCAATCCATAATCAATTCTCTCCTCAAAATTGGTATAAG
>NZ_JBQDAA010000247.1:0-3057 GCF_052089545.1 Tissierella sp.
GGTAAGTTTTTAGAATTATATTTTGAAGGCTTTGAAGAAGAGTATAGTGGTATGGACTGGAAAAGTTTAAAACTTGTATTTGAACAGGAAGATGATGGATGGTATTTAGTAGGAGTAATCCATGGAGAATGGACCATATAGATATAAAAAAGATATAGCTAAATTTAGCTATATCTTTTTTATCTTATTTTATGAAGCTATATCTCTAGAAATTTTTAGTCTATATATTTCCATAAGTTCTTCTTCAGTGATACTATTACTTTCTCTATCGAGTATAACTTTGCCCTTATCAAGCATTATAATTCTGTCAGAATAGTCTATTGCGTCCTTCATATTGTGAGATATCATTAGAGTTGTCATATTATTTTTTTCTATGATTTCTCTAGTTTTTTCCATAACTACAAAAGAAGTTTTAGGATCAAGAGCTGCAGTATGCTCATCTAAAAGAAGTAAATCTGGATGTTTCATTGTAGCCATTACAAGTGAAAGAGACTGCCTCTGACCACCAGAGAGAAACCTGACTTGAGTATTTAGTTGATTTTCTAGTCCCAAGTCTAATTCTTTTAAAAGTTTTATATATTCTGGTATTCTATTCTTTTTTACAAGTCTTCTAAGTGTAAAACTTTCACTTTTTTTATCTGCTAAACTCATATTTTCAAGGATAGTAAGAGAGGGAGAGACTCCCATAGAAGGGTTTTGATAAACTCTTCCTATATGAACAGATCTTCTTTCTTCTTTTAATTTTCCTATATTTTTATCTTCTAACATTATATGGCCATTGTCAGACATAATACTTCCCGCAATCATGTTAAGGAGGGTACTTTTGCCGCAACCATTTGAACCTATTATAGCAGTACATTTATTTTTTTCTATTTCTAAATTAAAACCTTCAAACACCTTTATTTCATGATCAGTTTGCTTGTTGAATGTTTTAGATAAATTGTTTATTTTAAGCATTAATTTCTCCTCCTTTTTTCTTTTTTTGTCCAAATATTTTTGGTGAAATATTATTATATGCTATAAAGATTATTACTATAATAGCGTTAACTGCTTTTAAATCATGAGGGTTTAAACCTAAATCTATTGCAATTCCACCTATAATCTTATAAATTACTGCTCCTGCTATTGCCCTTGTAGTATTTTTAATTTTTCTTGAGTTTTTACCGAAAGTGTCTCCTATTATTATTGATGCTAGGGCTATAACGATAATGCCATTTCCCATTGTCATATCTGCAAAACCTTGATATTGAGCCATGAGAGCTCCAGATAGTGCTACTAATCCATTTGCAAGCATAAGTCCTATAACTTTATATTTATTGCTATTTTGTCCAAGTGACTTTACTAAAGATTCATTGTCACCTGTTGCTATTAAAAGATAGCCTGTTTCTGTTTTTAAAAACAAATCAAGTAAGATTTTTAAAACTAGAACTATCATTATTAGAATTAATAGTTTGCTTCCAGTGTCAAATATTGAGTCAAATTCGAACAATGCTACATTTGATTTTCCATTAGTTCTTAAATTGACAGAATAAAAAATAGTCATAGTTAAGATTCCTGCAAGTATTGGTCTTATTTTAAGTTTAATAAAAAGTGTAGCAGTTAAAAGTCCAGCAAGTGTTCCAAGAGAAAAAGCTAATAGAGAGCTTATGATTGGATTTACCCCACTGCTTACAAACTTTGCAAATACAAATGCTCCAAATGGAAACGTTCCTTCTACTGAAAGATCTGCTATATCTAGTATTTTATAAGTTAGAAACACTCCTAGTGCAAGCAGTGCAAATATAAGTCCTTGTTCTATAGATGTGATTATAAGTGAATTCATGTGTGACCCTCCGTTTTACTACTGATTAATTTTTGTAGCATCTTTAAATGCTATATTTTCTTTTTTAATTCCTAAATGTTTCATTGTATCTTCATTGAATACTTTTTTTGTATTTTGAGCCTTTTCTACTTCTATAGTAGAAGGGCTCTCTTTATCTATTAATATACTTTTGGCCATATTAGCTGTCTGCTTTCCTAGCTCATAGTAGCTTAGTCCATCAGTTATAAGAATTCCACCTTTAACGTGAGAATCTTCGGCTGCAACTGTTATCATATTATTTGAGTTAGCTTTTTCGGCAATAACTGCTATTGAATCAGCTACCATATTGTCTGCTATGGTGTAGAGTCCATCAACTTTTTTAATCAATGAATCCATTGATTGTGGTATATCATTAATATTTGAAACTCCCATAGGAACTATTTCAAGTCCAAAGTCAGAGGCCAATTCTTTAGCCATTTCTACTTGTATTTCTGAATTTGCCTCACTTGTATTAAATAAAATACCAACTTTTTTTATGGAAGGATCAAGCTCATTAAACAATTTAAGTTGTCTATCCATCGGTGCTTCATCTGAAGTTCCAGTTATATTTCCACCAGGTTTTTTAAAGGAATCTAAAATACCCGCTTCAACAGGATCTGTAACTGCACTAAAAAGTATTGGAATATTCTCAGTGCTTTGCTTTGCAGCTTGAGCAGCTGGGGTAGCTATAGTATATATTAAATCTACTTCATCTCTTGTAAATTTTTTTGATATAGTAGTTGCAGTTGGAATATCGCCTTGAGCATTTTGATAATCTATCTTAGCATTTACTCCAAGATCTTTAAGACCATCCTCAAACCCTTTCTTAGCATCATCAAGTGCAGGATGTTCTGCAAGTTGACTTATAGCTATTGTAAACTCTTTATCTCCAGACTTGTCTGTTTGTGCTTTTGAACTGCTACTATCACTTGCACATCCTGATAGAAGCACACTACCTACTGCTAGACCTAATACTAATTTACTCATTTTTTTCTTAATCATTTTCTTATCCTCCTAAAATATTTTTGCGGATAATTAGAAAAGATTGAAAAAGAGTGTTAAAGAAATAAAAAATCGTCCCTATAAATAAGCATATGCTTATTTATAGGGACGAAAACTTTCCGCGTTACCACCCTAGTTATGACAATAGTGTCATCTCTTCAATCAGACCTAACAGTCCTATCCCTTATAACGATGGGCTTTCGTATTCGCCTACT
>NZ_JBQDAA010000248.1:0-3001 GCF_052089545.1 Tissierella sp.
CTTTAAAGGTTCTAAACCTTTTCCTACATCCCAAGCACTTGGTAATTGAGGGGCTACAAGCATAAGTCCTAATACTATTCCAACTACTGGCCTTCCCCCAAAAGCTTTAACCGTTGACCAAGATACCAGGACTGGTAAAAACATAAACACTATATCTGTTAAAATTTCTGAAAACAGTTCAACATTTGGGTTTAGTTGGTATCCCAAATTTATTACAAAGCCTCTTAATCCTATAAATAGCCCTGTTGCTACTAGCACTGGAATTATCGGTATAAAGATATCACCAAGTGTTTTTGTAATCTTTTGCATAATGCCTGCTTTCCTGTTATTTAAATTATTTTCCTTAGACATAGGTTTCCTCCTAAAGCTTTATATTCCAAAAACAATTGGAATTAAAAAACATAAATATAAACATTTGTATTGAATATATGTTCTGAAAGTTATATAATGGATAGAGTTGTACAATAAATTTTTATGAGGTGATTACCAATGACAGGAAAAACACATGTAGCTATTGGTGTAGCAGCTGGGCTTACACTTGCATATGGTGAACCTATAGACAAACAACTAATAATAATTACTGCTTCCACTTTAGGCTCATTAATTCCTGACCTTGATCATCCTAAATCCAAGTTGAATCAAAAATTATTACTTTTTAAAAATGAATTTTTCCGTATTTTGTTTTTTATAGCACTGGCTATAGGTTTTATATACATATACTCTACTTCAAAAAATACTATTTTTGCGCTCCTATCTTTGCTATCTCTTTTTATAGCAATATCAAGCCATAGAGGCTTTACGCATAGTATATTAGGTTTTTTAATTTTTGCCTATATTATTAAAACAATATCAGTACAATATAATATAGAGTACCTTTACCAAAGTGTAAGTATAGGGTATCTTTTGCATTTGTTTGCAGACTTTTTAACACCTCAGGGTATAAAGTTATTCTACCCTTTAAATATAAACATATCAGCCCCGATAATAATAAATCCTAAGAGCGGAATAGATGAGCTCATATTTATTTTAGCTAGCACCTATTCCCTGCTAATACTCTTAAAACTTATAGTATGAGCTCCTCCTTGGGGGAGCTTTTATTAATAAAGTTCAAATGAAGCTCCACCAATAAACTCCCTTAATATAGAGTTTCTTGGAACAACACTTTCATCTTCTACACTTACAAAGTACTCTAAAAATCTAATGAGCTTTCTAGCCTCACTATAGTGCCGGCTTTCCTTGCTAATATCATTTAACAAAGGAAGTATATGCTTTTGTAGTATGCTCATTTCATATACTAATGATGAGTTAAACATAGCATCTGCCTGTTCCTGGAATGGAAATATATACTCCTCTTCGCCTTCCCTTACGCCTTCCCATAGTTCAAATGTTTTCAAAGGTCCATTGCCTCTAAACTGGACATCTCTTACCATTCTTCTTATAAGTCTTATATCCGTTGTAGATATCCTGTTATGGGGGTCTAGATTTAGCTGTGTTAGTGCTGATACATATATTTTAAATTTATTTTTCTTTGGTATTACTTCTGTTAATCTAGGATTTAGTCCATGTATGCCTTCAAGTACTATTGGATGGTCTGCATCTAGTTTTACTATACGTCCTGACTTCTCCCTCTTACCAGTTAAAAAATTAAACTTAGGAAGATTGATGCTTTCACCTTCAATTAATTTTACAAGGTCCATATTTAATAATTCTAGATCTATAGCATCTATGGTTTCAAAATTAGGCGTCCCATCTTCTTTTAATGGCGTCTTATCCCTATCCACAAAATAATCATCTAAGGAAATTATAATTGGCCGTTGCCCATTTACATTCATTTGAACTTCTAGCCTTTTGGAAAAGGTAGTTTTACCTGAAGATGACGGGCCTGCAATTTGAATTATTTTTATATCCCTATCACTAGCAATTGAATCCGCTATCTCTGCTATTCTTTTTTCATGGTGGGCTTCTGTTACTTTTATAGTATGATCTATACCGCCTGATTTTATATTCTCATTTAATGAACCTACATAGGACAAGTCCAGTGTATCAAGCCATTTATTTGTAGCTTCAAACATTTTAGCTAATTGCTTTTGTTCTTTGAAATTATTTAAGTCATAGTTGTTTTTCTTGCTTGGGAAAAGTATTATTATTCCTGGATAGTAATACTTTAGTTTAAACTCCTTCACAAAGCCGGTTGATGGTGCTAAATAACCATGGAAAGCATCATAATGATCCTTAATCTTATAAACGCTTATCTCCTCTTTTCCAGTTGTTTGGAATAACTTTAGCTTATCTTCGTATCCATTTTCCCTAAAAATTTCTAATGCATCTTCCCTACTATATGTATCCCTATATATAGTATAATCCTTGTCTATTATTTCCTTCATTTTATTTTCTATTTTAATAAGGTCCTTAAAACTCACTGGCAAATCTTCTCCAAGTTTTCCATAAAGTCCAGGACCAAGAAAATATTCTATACTGACTTGAGCTTCTGGGAACAGTTCCCTACAAGCTATTATAAATACAGCTGAGATAGTCCTTGTATATATTCTGTAACCATCAACATCCCTATTATCAAGAAATTCTATACTCTTATCTTCATTTATAACTTTTCTCAAATTATAAATTCTATTATCTATTTTAGCTCCTAGATATTTTTTATAATCTTCCCCAAATACTTTCTTTGATATTTCTAAAAGTGTAAGACCTTCTTCCACTGTGATCATACCTGAGCCTACAATATTTAAGCTAAGTTTCATAAAATCCCCTTTCCATTTTAAGCTATTTTATTTTTTCATATATATCCTCTATGTTTTTTAAATCACATAGTATTCTTTCCAAATGATAATTATATATTATATCAAAGTCTTCTAATTCTTTTTTCCCTACTTCAGGCACTTTCTTGTTGAACATATCCTCTAGCAATTCTTTATTCTCTTCTTTTATATAAAGTCTTTTCTTTAGCAACTTTATAACCCTTAAGTGACTTTGTATATTTTGAAAA
>NZ_JBQDAA010000249.1:0-2994 GCF_052089545.1 Tissierella sp.
AGATCTTTTTCAACATCCTCTAGCAATATTCCATCCTCAGGTAAAATAAAATCTTTATCAATATTATATACAGTATTTGTAATATTGCTTGGTAGAATCTCTTCAGTTATTACATTTCCTAAGGATAAAATAACACATCTCTCTATTATATTTTGTAATTCTCTTATATTACCTTGCCATTTATAATTAATCATTTTATTTAATGCTTTTTCATTTATTCTCATCTTAGGTTTTCCCATTTGTAATGAATATTTTTCTATAAAGTAGTCTATTAAGAGAGGAATATCTTCTTTTCTCTCCCTAAGAGGTGGGATAGAAATAGGAATTACATTTAATCTATAATATAAATCCTCTCTAAACTCCTGATTCTCAACCATTTCTTTTAAATCCTTATTAGTTGCTGCAATCACTCTAAAGTCACCTTTTATTGTCTCTTCCCCACCAACTCTTTGAAATTCTTTTTCTTGAAGAACTCTCAATAGTTTTACCTGCATTGCTTCACTTATTTCACCTATCTCATCAAGAAATATGGTACCACCTTGAGATAACTCAAATTTCCCTTTCTTTCTAGAAACTGCACCCGTAAACGCTCCTTTTTCATAGCCAAAAAGTTCACTTTCTAGCAGATTCTCTGGTAGTGCACCGCAATTTATTTTGATTAAAGGGCCTGAACTTTTATAGCTACACTCATGAATTAAATCTGCTATTAGTTCTTTTCCAGTTCCACTTTCTGCTAATATTAAAATTGTAGCTTCAGTTGGGGCTGCTTTGTGAACTAACTTTACCAGATCATCCATAATCTTACTTTTATATATTAATTTAGTTGTTTTTTCCTTAAGTACTCCTTTTAAATAGTTTACTTCATCGTTTAACTTTTTGTATTCTAAGGCTTTCCTTATAATAACTCTAAGTTCCTCAATATCAAAAGGTTTAGATATGTAATCTAATGCACCTAATTTCATAGCCTCAACTGCAACATCAGTTGATCCGTGGGCAGTTATCATAATTACAGGAATTTTAGGATTTGTATCCTTGATATTTCTTAAAACTTCTATCCCATTTATTTTAGGCATTTTCAAATCTAGTATGACTAAATCTGATTCTTCTCTTCTAAAAATTTTAAGTGCTTCTTCTCCATTTTCAGCACTTAAAACTTCAAATCCTTCTTTTATCAATACCTTTTTTAACGCCCAAACCATATTAACTTCATCATCTGCTATTAATATTTTAGTTTTAATTTGTAACACCCTCTTTCTTTCCTAATGGTAGATAAATATCAACTTGAGTTCCCTCTCCTTCGATACTATCTATTATCATATATCCATTATGATCTTGTATAATTCGATCCGATACACTAAGTCCCAGTCCTATACCTTTTTCCTTTGTGGTAAAAAATGGATTAAATAATTTTTTAATATCTTCCTTTTTTATCCCTATACCAGTATCTTTAAAACTAATATTTACACCACTGTCTCTAGTTACTGTTGTTATTATTATTTTACCATCCATCGCCATAGCTTGACTTGCATTAAAAATGAGATTTATAAAAACTTGCATTAGTTTTTCTTTATCTGCAATAATATTTATCTCATCTTCTAAATATAGTTCTATAATAACATTTTGTTTTTTAACATATTTATTAGTTATGTTAACTACTTCTTCTAATAGTGCATTTAAAGATACTTCTTTCATTTCATTTCCAATAGGTTTTGCAAAATTTAATATACCATCAATCACCCTATTAGCTCTATCTATTTCTTTTATAATTATTTCAAGACCTTCTAATAAATCTTCATTATCATTTTCTTCTTGTAAGGTTTGGCTTATAGTTTTAATTATTCCCATTGGATTTCTTATCTCATGGGCTATACCTGTTGCTAATTCTCCTACTGCCACGAGTCTATCTGATCTTATTGCTTGGGCTTCTAAGTTCTTTTCTTTTGATTTATCTTGAATTATTACCACAAGTCCTTGAAGTTTATTTAATATATTAAATAAAGGAGTTACTGTTAAAACTAAATATTTTTCTATCCCTTCTATATTTATTTTTGAATTAATATTAGCAAATTGTGTTCTTTGAATCTTTGCTTGATTGAATATATCATCAATGTATTTTTCATCAAATATTTTTAATATATTGGAACCTAATACTTCTTTAACTCCAAATATCTTTTCTCCTTCTTTATTTATAGAAGTGATATTGAAGTTTGTATCTAAAGACAATACACCACTATTTATACTATCTACAATGTTCTTAGTATAATTCTGAAGTTTAGTTATTTCGATAATCTTATTCTCTAATTTTTTTTGTTTTTCATAGTCGGTTTCTACTAACTTACCAGTAATATAACCTATAGTTAAAAATAAAACCATCTCTAAGTATTGGTTTAACAAAGTTATACTAAGTCCACTTCCAAATATTGATATATGTGGTGCATAAAGTATAGAAATAATTATTGATGAAATAAGTCCACCTTTTAACCTATATCTAAAAGATGATAATATAATTGGTAAATAATATAATTTACGATAAAATATATGTAGTTCCCATTCTGACATTAGATTTGAATAATGCAGAAAGGTTATTAATAAAGTTAAAAACGATATCAGCCAAAAATATTTATCCTTAATAGTTTTTTTGTTTAACATGCTATTACCTCACCGTCTTTTAATAGTATATATATTATATCATAATATATATACTATTAAAATTATAAACACCCTGTTGTTTTGTTTGCCAGAATGTTTCTGGTTTTAATAACAGGGTGTTTATAGTCAATAAGGTTTTATTTATAAAAACTACATAGCAGCCATCTTTCTACACTCTTCTGCACATTGACGGCAGATTTGTGCACATTTTTGACAGTGTTCATCTTTAAACATTTCACATTCTTCCGCACATTTTTCACATATCTTAGCACATAGTTCACAATGCTCTTTAGCCCTATGTGGTAGGATAGTTGTCGTAAACTAATAATAGTGTATAATTAAAAT
>NZ_JBQDAA010000250.1:0-2983 GCF_052089545.1 Tissierella sp.
TTTATTAACAATTTATTACCATTGTGATATAATATGATTATTCTATATTTTAATATAAGGAGGAAAAGATGTCTAAAAATAATAATAACAAAGACAAAAAAGATATAAAAAATAAAAAAAGTAAAAAAGCAACTTTTATGAAATCTTTAAAGGTAACTTTATTAGTTTTACTATTGTTTGCTATAGTTGCAGGTGGTGCTTTAGGAGGCATAGTTATATCTATTATAAAGGAAGCACCAGAAATAGACCCTGTAGAGATAAACTCTACCCTAAGTCAAACTTCAACTATTTATGACTCCAATGAGAAACTTATGGAGAAAATAGATATGGACACTGGGGAATATAGTACTTTTGTAAATTTAAATAAAATGCCTCAACATTTACAAGACGCATTTATATCTATTGAAGATGAAAGATTCACAGAACATAAAGGTATAGATCCAAAAGGTATTATAGGATCTTTATTTGAGAATTTAAAATCTGGTGGGATTAAAAGAGGTGCAAGCACTATAACCCAGCAGTTAGTTAAAAATGTATATTTAACTAATGAACAAAAACTTTCTAGAAAAATTAAAGAAGCATATTTGTCACTTCAAGTAGAAAAGGTACTTCATAAAGATCAAATCCTAGAGGCATATTTAAATAGAAACTTTTTTGGACAAAATGCAACTGGAGTACAAGAAGCCGCACAAACTTATTTTTCTAAAGATGTAGAAGAACTAACATTAGCGGAATCAGCTCTATTTGCTGGAATTGTTAAAAGTCCCGTACATTACCAACCTTTTCAAAGAATTAAGGCACAAGAATATGATGATGATAGTCAAGTTGCAATAGGTGAAGTTAATGTATTAGGTGAAAAATATATATTAGTATTTAATGAAGATTCTGTTGAAAGACAAAGATTAGTACTACAAAAAATGTTAGATCTTGGTAAAATTAGCCAGGCAGAATATGATGAAGCTTTAAATGAAGATATTAAGGAATCATTAAAACCCGGACAGAAAAAAATGACAGATATTACTTCTTATTTTACAGATTATGTTAAAAGTCAAGTAGTAAATTCTTTAATTACAAAACTAGACTACTCTAGGGAAGATGCAGAAGATCTTCTTTATAAGGGTGGACTTAAAATATATTCTACAGTAGATATAAGTCTTCAAAAACAACTAGAGGATGTATATGAAAACTTTACTGAAGTTTTAATAGGAAAGGCTGGAGGGTCTGCTCTTATAAACTGGAATTTAAATGGAGCTGGAGACATACGAGATGATAAAGGTAAGATTATTTTCTATAAAAAAAATAATCTTTTAGATGAAGACTTTAATCTTATTATAAGAAAAGGAAATTATTCTATATCTGATAATGGAGATATTATAATTAAAGATAAGAAACTGAATGCTTACAAAAATCATATAGATATAGCTGATTACTATACTACTGATGACAAGAAAAACTTAGTAACTCATACAGTTGGATCTTTTGATATATCTGAAGACAACTTTAAGATTTCTGAAAATAAAGATGTCATCATTACAAAAGAATTTTTAGATGAAAAAGATGACTTTTCTCAAGTAGATGATAATGGTAATTTGGTCATTAGCGAAAAATATTTCTATATTGATAAAGAAGGAATCGTACAACCTCAATCTTCTACAGTAGTATTAGACTATAGAAGTGGACAAATCAAAGCTATAGTTGGTGGTAGAGATGTAGAAGGAAATAGACTTTTAAATAGGGCTACAAACGCTACAAGGCAACCTGGATCAGTTATAAAACCACTGTCAGCATATCTTCCAGCTCTTGATAATGGATATACTGCAGCATCAGCCATAGATGATGTACCACTTCGAAGAGGAAAATGGAATCCACGAAACAGCTATCGTGGTTTTAAAGGGATCAGAACTATAAGAGCTGCTGTCGAAGATTCAGGAAATATTCCTTCCATAAAAACAGTAGAAAATATAGGAATAGATACATCCAAAGCCTACTTAGAAAAACTGGGTATAATAAATAAACAAAATGGAGAAAAGGATAATTTTGTAACTGCAGCTGAAAATGTGAACAATGATGAAAATCCAGCAGCCCTAGGACTTGGTGGTATGACTAATGGGCTGACACCTCTTGAAGTAACAGCTGCATATGGTGCAATAGCAAATAATGGAGTCTATGTTGAGCCTATAGCTTTTACTAAAATATTAGATAAAGATGGCAATGTTTTATTAGAAAATACACCTAGAGAAACTACAGTAGTTTCACCTCAAGTTTCATACGTAATGTCCGATATATTAAGAACAAATGTTACTAGTGGTTATGGTAGAAATGCACAACTTTCTAATATGGTAACTGCTGGTAAAACTGGTACTACACAAGACAAAGCTGATATCTGGTTTGTAGGTTTTACTCCATATTATGCAACAGGTGTATGGATAGGAAATGATGCTCCAAAAATCACCTTAACTCAAAGCAGTCCTACAGCAGCATCCTTTTGGAAACATATTATGACTAAGGCACATGATGGACTTGATGGTAAGTCTTCCTTTAATAGACCTGACGGTATATTATCTGCAAGTGTATGTACACAATCTGGTAAACGAGCTACAAAATTATGTGCTCAAGATCCAAGGCATATTATTAAAAATGAAATCTTTGCCAAAGGAACAATGCCTTCAGAATACTGTGATGTCCATGTCTCTGAAAGAGTAGATAAAAGTACGGATAAAATAGCAAATAAGTATTGTCCGAATAGTTTAGTAGTTCAAAGAGTTTATGTAAAAACAGATCCAATATATAAACCATGGGAGAACTCTGGAATAATTCCTAGAGACTATGCTTATAGATTACCTGCTGGAGTATGTAATGTTCATGGCCCAGGTACTGTAGAACCTGAAGAACCTTCTGAAAATGATAACGATGAAGAAGAAGTAGATGATAATGATAATGAAGAAAATAACCAAAATGACAACGACAATCAAAACAATGAAGA
>NZ_JBQDAA010000251.1:0-2956 GCF_052089545.1 Tissierella sp.
ATTCATCACGGGATTAAAATCCCGTGTTTTCTCCGGCAATTAATCAATAAATAAAAAAGCGGTCTCGTTAAATTAAACCGCTCTTCCCCATCTCTATGGGGATTACAAATACAAAATTATAATTAATAGGATCACCCTCACACACGTAAGGAATAATTCTTAGGCTATTCTACTCCTTTTTATAAATTAAACCTAAATTTCTCGAATATTTTACGCTATAACCATTAAACTCAGTTTCTTTATTTTTATCCAATACTAAAGCAAGCGAACCTTTTAACCAATTACTATCTTTCCATTGTGGAAAATGCTTTGTAGTTATCTTTTCTAATTCTTCAATTGAGCGATCTATGTTTATTGTTAAAGCATGTGGTAATCTGATCAATTGCTGAGCAATAATATTATCATAAACGTCCTCAATACTTTGACCATTTAATAAATTAAATCCTTTATCGTCTTGATATAGTAAAACAATTTCAATGCTTTCCTTAGTATCTCTTACAGCAGCTTCAGCTTTACTGTCTTTCAAATCAGTACCACTATCGTTGTCCAACCAGCCATGCAATGTTTCTTCATCATCTGGAGCTTCAATTTGGTAACCGTTAGCCTTATGTTTAGATTTCTTTTGATTAATTTCAAAAATCTGCTTAGATTCTCTGAGATTTTTAATTTCAGAATCAGTAATTTCAGAATATACTTTTTGAACTAAATCAGAAATATCGCTTGGAATATTAACCTTATCTTTTAAGAAATAATCTGTCTTAGTTAACAAATATTTTGCATAAATCGACTCATTAGCATCCCCATAGTTACCAAATTCATTAATGCCCATAATATATAACTGTGGTTTTTCCAACTTTTTAGGACGCTGAATTTGATGGCGATGTAACCGGCCGATTCTTTGCAAAATTAAATCCATTGGAGCAATATCAGTATACATAACGTCAAAATCAATGTCTAAAGATTGTTCTAAAACTTGTGTACCAATTACAATCATTTTATAAGGGCGCTTTTTATTTTTGCCAATTGCATCTTGTAATTTATTTTCTAATTTGCGACGATCAGTAGCTAAAAAAGCTGAATGTAATACCAAAATATTCACATCGCTAGGCATTTTACTTTCAGCTAAACGTGCTAATTCTTGTGCTCTTCTCACTGTATTAACAATGACACCTGCTACACCACCATCACTTATTTTTTGGTTAATAGTTTTTATCAATTCACTATCTTCGATATTTAATCGTGTTATTTCAATAGATGTATTTTTCAGTTCATCAGAAAAATCTGACACCTGTTTTAACGTTTTTCCATCTAAAATGCTCAATAAAGGATATGAATGGCATGTTTTCCAATCTTCGTTGGTAGTTTTAAATCGTTTATTTCCATATTTTCCTACACAATATGCTTGTAATAGACTATTTCTTTTTGCTACGGGTAAAGTAGCAGATAATGCAATTACTGGAACGTGATATGCTCCCAACCATTGAACTGCTTTTTCTAAATAGGAATCCATATAAATATCATACGCATGAACTTCATCAATTACTACGACTTTGCCACTCATTCCTAAATATCTTAAAGCTAAATGTTTTTGTTTTAGTCCCATTAAAAGTAATTGATCCACTGTGCCTATTACAAAACTGGATAAAATTGATTTTTTACCGTTAAACCACTCATTGACCACTACCGAACCACTATCATCTTCAATATTATCTGCATTTGGAATATTACGATACTCTTCATTAAATTGTGCTTTACCATGCATTAATTTGATTTGCAGCTTTTCTTTTTGATCAGTAGCAATTTCACTTAACCATTTATCTACCCGATTAAACATTGCATTAGCTGTAGCTTGAGTTGGTAAGCCAAAGAAAAGTCCATTCATACCGGTTTTAGCTGCCAACTGTTCTACAGCTGTTAGAGCAATTTCAGTCTTTCCAATTCCCATTGGGGCTTCAACAATTATAATACCAGGATCAAGAGATGCCCCGATTGTCTCTGACATTTTTTCTTGAATTTGTCTTGGAGTAATTTTCCAACGTTCTTTATATACCCTTTGTGGATTATTTATTACTTCTGGTTCCCATGGATCAAAAAGATCGGCCCAAACACTAATTCCTTGACGATATCTTTCATCAGTATTAATAGATGCGAAATCTTGATCTACAGAAATTAAAGGAAAAAGAGGAATACGTTGGTTATCTTTTACAAGATATTCACCAGAAGCTAACCAATCCGCCATAATAACAAGCCCCTCTAAAATAACTGCTTGTGGTTCAGTTACATCTGGAATATCTTCGAGATTATTAAAATGACATAATCCTAAGCCATAATTGATCAATTCATTTTGGACTTGTTTCCAATTAGCTCCCACAGATGTTTCACTCCCAGAGTCTGATTGATAATAATTTGAAGTCCAATTATTTAGCTGATCTTCATAATCAAAATATTCTTCTTGTGGTTTTCCATGGTGCCCTCCAATAATTGCACCTATACTTTCATTTAACCCGTTGTTTTCTAGAATAACTTCTCCAGCTAATGCATGAGGCGTCTTACTTGTATTAATTTTTGAATTATCTAGACCATCAAAGCCATTTTGCAATAATTTTTCTACTAAATTCTGATCTAAATCTTCATTATTGATATATGACTGTTTAATTTGAAAAGCAGGTGTTGCCTTTCCAATATCATGTATATATCCCAAAAACTTCACTAAATTTTGAACTATATCTTCATCTTCAAAATTCCGTTGCAAAATATGTCTTTGACCATCATTGATCCAATGATTATATAGCCAATTGATCACATTTTTTGTATCAATTAAATGCGCAATTAATGGTAACCACAATTTTTCATTGTCATCATTAACATTTTTCTTACCCCATAAGGATAAAGTCTTATTAGATAATTGCATTTTCATTTCCTCATAATTTGTAAAATATTAGTTCATATATGAACT
>NZ_JBQDAA010000252.1:0-2890 GCF_052089545.1 Tissierella sp.
ACTACTTTCATCTTTTACCTCCTAGCTTCTCTTATCTCTTTCAGAGATAAAAAACCTTTCATAAAGGTCTCTGTCCATATACATTTCCATAAGACCCTTCATTATTTCATCTGATATCTTGACTTCTTTATCTACTATATCAAGCCATAAAGGTATGCCTCGACTATTTTCTGGGGTTAGTGTCAGTACAAGCCTTGCCATATCTTCTATACTAGTCTTTTGGGTATCTAGTATGTCCATTCCTATTGCAGTTGGAGAAAGGGCACTTCTTATAAAGGCTGAAGAGTAACCTTCACTTCCTTTTTTATTTACTCTTTCATTTATAATTATCATTTCTCCATAGTCAAGCTTTCCAAATAAGATTTCCCTATCATATATTGAAGAGTCTATGTGTTCGAAGCTTTCTTTAAGTCCATCTCCTATCATGGAAGTTTTTATATCTTCTATAACTCCTACAAGTAAGATGTTTTTTTCTTCACAAAGTTGTCTAAGGAGTGTCCATTTTTCTTTTGCATATATATTATATCGTATAAGACCACCATCCATAAGAATAGCATATGGTTTAAAGCTTTCTACTGCTTCTATAGCAGCCTCTACTTCTAAAGTAGCAAGTTTTATATTCTTTTTATCTTCACCTTGTTCCTCAGTCTCTTCATCTTCTTCTAGTATAGATCTGCTCCTTGAATTCTCCTCTAATGGACTATATATATCTGCTAAAAATATAGGTTTATCTTTATGTAGGGTTGATTTTGCTAGGGCCTGATATGCTTCTACAAAATGTGGTGATGACCCACCCGCTCTATTGTTTGAACCATCTACCCCTACTATGCCACCCTTTTTTTGATAGTCTTTTAAATCTTCACTATCTAGTTTTTCTATAGATTTAATCCTTCCAATTTTTGCATCTATAAATTCTCTAAGTTCATCTCTTCCTATATCTAATACTTCTTTATACTTTTCTTTTAGACTTGTATTTAAATCCGAAATCTTATCTTTCAATTTATCATGTATACTGTACATAAATACCAACTCTTCCTTTAGATCTCTAAACTTTTCTTATAAACTTTATTTTTAGCTAGATCATACTTTTCACATACTATTTTTACACTAGCCTTTTTTGTATATCCTTCTTCTATGAATTTTTTAAGCTCTTCTTTTATATCTATATTTTCATTTAGACTTTCTTCTTTTTTCCCTTCTATTACTAGAACAAACTCACCTTTAGGATCTACCTTATTAAAGTGCTCTATTCGCTCTATTATATCAGACCTTAGGATTTCTTCATAGACCTTAGTAAGTTCCCTTACAATAGCTATCTTTCTATTTCCAAATGTAGAAAGCATATCTTTTAATGTGTCTTTTAGTCTATGTGGAGATTCGTAGATTACTAGAGTATTCTTTTCTTCTCCCAAAAGCTTTAGTCTATCTACTCTTTCCTTTTTCTTGGAAGGAAGAAAACCTTCAAATGTAAACCTTCTTGTAGAAAGGCCTGAACTTACTAGCGCTGTTATAAGTGCTGTAGCCCCAGGAAGTGCTACAACCTCTATTTCATTTTCTATAGCTAGTCCTATAAGCGTTTGGCCAGGATCAGATATGCCTGGCATACCTGCATCACTTATTTGGGCTATATTTTCTCCTTGTAAAAGTTTCTCTATAAGTTCTTGTCCTTTTTCTCTTTCATTATGTTCATGATAAGATGTGAGGGGCTTTTTTATATCATAATGATTTAAAAGCTTTAAACTATGCCTTGTATCTTCCGCAGCTATCAAATCTACCTCTTCTAAGACTTTTAAAGTCCTTATAGTTATATCTTCTAGGTTTCCTATTGGAGTTGGACAAATATAAAGTTTTCCCTTTTCCATTTTTATCCTACTTTCTATCGTATATTTTATATATTTCTTCAGTATAAGTACTATCTTTATTATACACTATTAGTGGTTTTAAAAATTTCAAATCTGCCCTTCCACCCTTTACTCCTTCTATAAGAACAAGATTTGGAGGCCTTTCAGGTTTAGGGTAAACAAATCTGATCCTCTTTGGTTCAATACCATATTTTCTTAGGTTCATAAATATATCAGTAAGCCTATCTGGCCTGTGTACTAAAAAAAGTTTTCCTTGAGGTTTTAAAAGATAACCTGATGTTTTTATTATATCTTCTAGATTACAGCTTATTTCGTGTCTAGATATGGCAAAGTTTTCTCTTTTATTTATTACAGCGCCTCCAGCTTTTAAATAAGGTGGTTTTGAAATAACTGTATCAAAATGAGCTTTAGGAAACTTTTCATCTATCTTTTTTAAATCCATATTTAAAATCTCAATTCTTTCTTCTAAACCATTTAGTTTTATACTTCTTTTTGCCCTATCAAAAACTTCTTTTTGAATTTCTATTCCGTATATTTTTTTAACTTTCTTTTTTTCTATAAGTCTGAGAGGTATAATGCCTGAACCTGTTCCTAAATCTATTACAAGTCCTTTTGCTTTAGCAAAGTCTGAAATAAATATAGCATCCGTTCCATATGAAAAAGAGTTTTTATCTTGTATGATTTTAAACTTTGTACCTGGCACTATATCTATTCTTTCGTCTACCATAAGTTTATCTCCTTTTATATAAAAAAAGCTTCTATCGAATAAATCAAAAGAAGCATTTTTTCTCATATTAAATAAGTTTTACGTGGATTTTCTTTATAATTTTTTTATAAATAAAACTTTTTATTCTTTATAGCAAAAAAGACCCGTACGGGTCTTTTTATATCTCGTTTTACTCTGGTTGAGGTGCATCAACTGGACAAACATCGTTACATGCTGCACAATCTATACATGCATCAGCGTCTATTATGTATATATCTCCTGCTGTTATCGCATCTGTTGGACACTCATCTATACAATCACC
>NZ_JBQDAA010000253.1:0-2888 GCF_052089545.1 Tissierella sp.
CCAACTAGGCTAGCTTGTATGGTTTTGTAATATTTTATAGCGATAGAATAAAAAGTTAAAAAGATATATTGACTTTTTATCCTATTTACCATACAATTAATTAGTAAAATTGAATACATAAAAGCATTATTATCTATTTATAGATATAGGGAAATTGGTGAGATGCCAATACAGCCCCCGCTACTGTAAACACGGACAAATTCTATAAGCCACTGGATAAAACTGGGAAGGCAGAATGAGGTTGATGTGTAAGTCAGGATACCTATTTAATGCTTACATGATTTTCGGTGGGAAAATTTTGTTGATAATGCTTGGGTAAACTGCTATGGGCATATATTGACGAAAACTCCGAAAGGGGTTTTTTTATTTTCTCTATTGAATTTTTATATAACATATAGAGGAGGAATATTATGGACAAAAAAGTTAACAAATTTATTATGATTATGGTTTTAATATTAACAGTTTCATTTTCTTTAGTAGCTTGCAACACTAGTGAAGGTGGAGAAGGTGAAGAAGTAAGTGGTGAAGAGGATAAAACTTCGGAAGAAGTAGTGGACGAAAATACGGGGCTTGTTCATGAAGGTGAGATGGAACTTAAGTATGCAGAAAACTTTAAGGTAGATTATTATGAAGATGGATACAAGATAATAACAGATGCATCAGGAAGAGAAGTTTTACTAGTTCCGGAAGGAAAAGACGTACCAGAGATGAAAGAAGAAATGTTAGTTATTGAACAACCTGTAGAAACTTTTGGAGTTTATTCTACTATAGGACCGGCATGGTTTAGACCTATAGATGAAATAGATAGGATAAAGGCAGTTTCTTTTGAAGAAGATGTTTGGGAAGTAGACGATATGGCTGAGCTTGTTAAAAGTGGTGAGGCTAGCTATGTAGGTAGTACCAAGGCGCTTGATTATGAAAAGCTTCAAGAGGTAAATCCAAGTGTACATTTACTTTCTAAGTCCCATGAAGAAAAATTATTTCCAAAGTTTGATGAGCTAGATCTTAAATATTTAAGCCTTGGTTCATATTTAGAAGAAGACCCAAGAGGTAGATTGGAATGGACTAAATTTATAGCTGCACTTCTTGACAAGGAAGATGAGGCTGAAGAAAGATTTGAAGAGGAATTAGCTAGAATAGAAGAAGTAGAAAAAAAGATTGAAGAAAATAGTGAAGATAAACCTAAAGTAACTATGGCATATTTTTCACCATCAAAGCAAGGTTTTAGGGTTATAAATGCTGCAGGATATAAGATTAAACATATAGAAATGGGTGGTGGAGAGTATTTCCCAGCTGATCTAAGTCCTGAAAAAAGAGGAGTTACAGGAATGACTCCAGAAGAGTTTTATAAGACTATATCCGAAACAGATAGATTTATCTATGATAGTGTAACAGGTCATAGTATAAAGGATTTAGATGGTTTAATGGAAGAAGCAGATTATTTAGCTGATACTAAAGTTTTTGAAGAAGGAAATGTATGGGGACTAAAAAGGGAATTTTGGCAAGCTGGAGACAGGGTAGCTGATATGACAGAGGAATACTATGATATATTTTATGCACCAGATGGAGAGATTGAAGAAACTGAACATTTTTATTTAATGAAATAGATTATATAAAGGTTAGGAGCATAGATATTGAAAAAGATGAAAATACCTATTGTTTTTTCTGTACTGATACTTTTGCTTGTTTTGTCAATAACCATAAATATAAGAAATGGATCAGTAGAATTAAATTTAGGTGAAATAACAAGGAGTATATTGGATGGACAAGAGTTATCAAATATGGAATCAAATATACTTTTTAAAATAAGAATACCAAGAATATTAAGTGCAATATTGTTTGGAGGAGCATTATCTATTTCTGGGTTTTTGCTCCAAACCTTTTTTAAAAATCCTATAGTAGGTCCCTTTGTTTTAGGTATATCATCAGGAGCAAAGCTCTTTGTAGGTTTTTTTATACTTACTTCAACCTCCCTACCTTTTTTAGGACTAGGGCCTTTTAGACTGTTTTTAGTATCCTTTTTAGGCAGCATGCTTGCTATGGTTTTAGTACTTATCTTTGCAAAGTCAACAGATAATGTTACCACTTTGATAGTTATAGGTATAATGATAGGTTATATTGCATCAGCAGGGACAAGTTTTATGACAACATTTGCTACAGAAAATAATATAGCAAGTTTACAATTTTGGTCCCAGGGAAGTTTTTCAACTGTTACTTGGGAAATGTTAAAGGTATCGGCCCTTATCATAATTCCTAGTATGATTCTTATATTTTTCCTGTCTAAACCTTTGCAGGCATATTTACTTGGAGAAAACTATGCAAAGAGTATGGGAATAAATATAAAACTATTTAGATTTATCCTTATAGTTCTTTCAAGTATACTTTCAGCTTCTGTTACAGCATTTGCAGGACTTATATCTTTTGTTGGGATAGCAGTGCCTCATCTTGCAAGACTTACTATAAAGACTTCAAATCCTAGGATACTTACTCCAGCTATATTTATACTGGGATCTAGTTTTACACTTTTAGCAGACTACTTTGCTAGAACACTTTTTTCACCTGCAGAACTTAGTATAAGTACAGTAACATCATTTATAGGGGCGCCTTTAGTTATATGGCTTATGGTAAATAGAAGGAAAAGAGTATGATGTTTTTTAAATCAGAAGATTTAAAGGTAGGATATTCTAAAAAAATAATAGTAGACAATGTAAACTTTGAACTTAAAAAGGGTCAAATACTTTGCATACTTGGCCCTAATGGATGTGGAAAGTCTACTATATTAAAATCTATTACAGACCATTTGGAGTTAATAGATGGTTCCATTAGTATACTTGGCAAAGACTTAAACGGTATGAAGTCCATGGAAAAGGCCAAGGAAATGTCAGTAG
>NZ_JBQDAA010000254.1:0-2879 GCF_052089545.1 Tissierella sp.
GGAATATACCTTTGCTCTTTTTACAACTTCGTGTATCTTGTTACTTTCTCCTATTATGTCTTCAAAAGTTATGTGATTTAAAAACATGTTTTGATTCATAGTACGGCTTAAAAAAATCATATATCCTGTGAATATGTTTTCATCACTTAGAAGTAAGTTTAGATTTAAAGTATAAATTTGATTCCCTATATTGATTTCCTTATTTCTTATAGAATCCAACCTTTTATCAGGCTCGATTGATAAATCTACAGATTCATCTTTAACGTATTTAGAAATATGTTTATTTACCAGTTCATCAAATGTAGTCTTAAATATCCTTTCAGAAACATAGTTATTTGCATATTTTATATTCCCTGCTCCATTTAAAACTATAACACCTTGAGGAATAGCATCTAAAACTCTTCTCATTTCTATGTCTCTTTCCTCAAAAGCTATTAAATCTATTTCCTCTACAGTTTCAAAACCTTCTATCTTGTGAAAATCAACTAATATTTTATCCCATAAATCTTTTTCAATGAAAGGAGTTTTAAAATAAATAACATATGTATATACTTCCATCATTAAAATCTCAATATTGTGCTTGTAAAGTACGGACAATATATCATAAGTTATATGTGGCCTATCTAAATCAGTTATTACTTTGATTCTTTTAGTCTTCATTATAGCATCCTTCCACTACCTATATATAGTTGCAATATACATGCCAATCTTGCAATCCTATCTAAATCCCTCAAATCAGGGCTTCATCCATCGGTTCAACCACAATCTTCGGAATGTATTCATTACACAACCTTGTTAAATGTGTACAATTTAATGTTTTGTCATGGTTTGATATCATGCCATTGGCTTTTTATTGAACCATTTTAGTTTAACCACGTTCCATTGGCACGTTTTTATTATAACACAATAATATTATTTTTACAATTATTTAAAGCTTCATAGAATTTAATTGATTAAAAAGTCCAAATTAATTTACCTCTGCAGCCTTACTTAACTCTTCTTTAGTCTTCTCAATAGGCTGATCGTTTTCAAAATCCCAAGGATTCTTATTTATATATCCATTAAATATTGGGAAGAAGATGGAAAGTATTACTATTACAGCTAATATTTGTTGATACCATAGCAATGGTATTATCTGAAAGGGGCTTACTAGTCCAGCAGTAAAGCTTCCTGCTAAAAGTAGTTGCGCTCCATAAGGAATCAATCCTTGAAATACACATGAAAATGAATCAAGTAAAGCTGCTGACCTTCTTGGGTCCACTTTATATTCTCTAGATATTTCTTTTGCAATTGGTCCTGCCACTATTATAGCTACTGTATTATTTGCTGTAGCTACATCAGATAAGGAAACAAGTCCTGCAATTCCTATCTCTGCTGATTTTTTTCCCTTAATCATACCTCTTATTTTATCTAATATCCATTGGATTCCTCCTGCCTTTGTAACCATCTGAGCAAGTCCACCCATAAGTAAAGATAAGATAAATATGTCTAACATACCTTCAAATCCAGCATATATTTCTTGTGAAAATGTTAAAACAGTAAAATCTCCGTAAACAAGACCCACGATGCCTGAAAATACTATACCTCCAGTTAAAACTATAAAGACATTCATCCCTGCTATAGCTGATATAAGTACAAATAGATATGGAAGTATCTTTATTATATTGTAACTATATTCCCCAACTTCAGGTACACTTACGGGTTTACCAAATATAACAAGTAAAACTATAGTTATAAGAGCTGCTGGAAGTGCAAGCATTAAGTTAACTCTAAATTTATCTCTCATCTCTATGTTTTGAGTCCTAGTTGCAGCTATTGTAGTATCAGAAATAATAGATAAATTATCTCCACACATAGCTCCACTTACCGCTGCAGCTATTATTAAAGCTAAATTTAGACCAGCCTTGTCAGCAAGCCCAACCGCTATTGGTGCTACTGCTACTATTGTACCAACAGAAGAACCTGTAGCTACTGAAATAAATGCTGAAATTACAAACAATCCTGCTGTCACGTATTGCGCTGGGATAAGTGTAAGACCTAAGTTAACTGTTGAATCCACTCCACCCATAGCTGAAGAAACAGCTGAAAATGCTCCCGCTAATAAGTAAATAACACACATGATAATTATGTCTGAATTACCACACCCTTTTATAAAGGTATCAAATTTTTCATCTATACTTCCTTCTAATAAAAAGAAAGCTACTATAATACCAACGATAACTGCTACCGGAGCTGGAAATTCATAAAATGCCATTTCTACTCCCTTTATCTGTAATATAATACCTGCTGCTAAATAAACTGCAACAAATACTAAAAATGGAATAAGCGCTTTCCCATTGCCTTTAATTTTTTCTGGTTTTCCCAATTTAATTTTTCCTCCTTTTTTTAAATGTTATAATAAAAATAAAATTCAAAACAATTAGAAGCTAATCTTTCTTTGTCATAAATAAAATATCCCTCCTTCTATAAGCCTTTATATTAATCTTTCTTCTATTTATTTAGATCTTAATTACAACATTTTTTTCATACCTTATTATATAATTGCAATATATATGCCAACCTAAAAAAAATTAAAAAGGCTAGAATCACCAATTAGGGCTTTGGTTTATTTTAAGACAATGGAAGTAAATCATTCCATCCTTATCACAACTTACTTTCCCCACTTCTTATTGCGGTCCTATTTTAAACCAGCTGTAATGTTTTTAACCCATTTGAGCTAAAAAAATAGTGACCGAGGTCACTATTTTAATATCCTTCTATCTATAATGTCTATAATTAGAAATAATATTATCATTTAATAAACTATTAAAATATAAATTTACCAATAAAGTAACTATAACTTATATAAATTATTATAGGAAAATCTCTACTTATATAAA
>NZ_JBQDAA010000255.1:0-2864 GCF_052089545.1 Tissierella sp.
TATTCTTGGTAGTGTAGGCCTTGGAAAGCCTAATACTCAAAAAATGTTTGAAAGTTTATTATACGAAGAATTAAAAGATATAAATTCAAATTTAGTATTTGTTGAAGGTGAAAGCAAAAGAATTGGTAAAGACTTAATCCCTGAATATATCTTCCATAAAATGAATAAAGGGATTAGTTTGAAAATTATAGCTTCTATGAAAAAAAGAGTTGAAGTAATTTTAAAAGATTATGTAGATGGTACTGACGATGAACTAATTGAAGCATTAAACCATATGAGAAATCGTTTAGGAAATAAAGCTATTGATAACTATATAGAGTTAGTAAAAGAAAAAAACTATTCTCCCATAATTAAAGAACTTTTTATAAAGTACTATGATCCACTATACGAAAAACATAAAAGAGAATATATAAATACATTTCAAAACATAGACTCTAAAGATACAGCTGATAATATAATTAAATGGATTCAATCTACAAATATGAAAAGCCTCTAAAATTAGAGGCTTTTGTTTTTATAGTAAATCTTCTCCTTCTTGCCAGTCAACTGGAGCAAGACCACCTGTATTTAAAGCTTTTAATACTCTAAGTGTTTCATCTACACTTCTTCCAATGTCTAAGTCATGTACTACTGAGTATCTAATAACACTTTCAGGATCTATTATAAATAATCCTCTTAAAGCAATTCCCTCTTCTTCTATTAAAACTCCATAATCATTTGCTACTTCTTTTGTCATATCAGAAGCCATTGGGTAGTTTACAGGACCAAGCCCTGCTTCTATCCATGCCTTGTGTGCATGCTCACTATCAACACTTATAGATAGTATGTCTGCATTTAACTCTTTAAACTCTTCTATCCTATCACTATAGGCTTTAAGTTCAGTTGGTCATACATCCGTAAAATCTAGAGGATAAAAAAACATTATAAGCCATTTACCACTATAATCTTTAAGGCTAACCTCTTCAAAATCACATCCATCTCCAGTACATGTATTCATAGAAAAATCTGGTGCTTTTTTTCCAACTAATCTATCCATTTTATCCCTCCGTATTGTTATATAAATATATTGCCACCATTTATATTTATATCCTTTTTTTGCAAAACTAATCATCAATCGATAATAATTATCATTTATTTTATTTATTTTGAAAATAAATAAGGAAATAAATCTAATAATATATGGTATAATTATATTAGAGGTGATAATTTGAAAGATTTAATTAAAAGAATAAATGAATTAGCTAATAAATCTAAAACTACTGAGCTTACTTCTGCTGAAAAGAAAGAACAGGCTGAACTTCGTAAGAAATATATTGAAAATTTTAGAGGTTCTTTTAAAGAAACTCTTATGAATGTTAAAGTACTTGATAAAGAAGGAACAGATGTAACACCTAAGAAGCTTATAAAAGAACAAAAAAAAAGAAAGAATTAAAATAATCCTAGACAGATGTCTAGGATTATTTTAATCTTTATATAAATGTTACAGATTATAACCTTACAATAACTTTAGCTATTCTTCAAGTTCTACAATAACTTTAACTCTTCTTTAAGTTCTACTATAGATTTATTGGAAATATTCTCTTGTGGTATTTCAAGTAAACTAGTTATCTCATTTAAATGTTTAGGCCCCTCTACTTCTATTTCTATATATGGATAAGGATAAGTTGATTTATCCCATGTATCTAAATCAATTCTAGCTCCTCTTAACTTATAGGATCGTCTCTTTTTGTGACCTACCTCTATTTTATCAAAACCTAAATTTTTAAATATAGACAAAACGGTATCTTTATCTTCTATTTTACTATTTAACTCTAAGTTCTCCCTTAAGCTTTCATTTTTAATGTTCTTCTTTAAGGTTAAGACTACATTAACTTTATCATTAAGTAAATCTTCTGTTTCTCTTATTCTCAAATATGCATCAATACTATCCTTAATAGGATTTAAGTCAGAATCAATTAATGTATTTACTTGAAGTTCATCAGCTATAAGTTCACCTTTTAGATTAACTATTTTTTCTTCTATAGTATCTAAATCTAACCCTAAGACTTTAACTTCTAATTCTTTTCCCATGAAATCTTCCTCCTATTTTTTATAAGCTTTTTCATCTACTATTATAGTTACATCGGGATGAAGCAATAAAAATGATGCTGGCAATTGAGTAGTTACTTTATTATTTTCTAAAAGTCTTTTTGTAATCTCTTTTTTATTTTCTCCACTTATAAGAAGAAGTATCTTTTTAGCTTTTAATATACTTCCCATCCCCATAGTTATAGCTGTGTTTGGAATTTCTTCTGGATTATCAAAGAATCTTGAATTATCTTTCATTGTATTTTCTGTTAGCTTTACTATGGAAGTTCCAACAGCTAGTTCTTTAGCTGGTTCATTAAATCCAATATGCCCATTTGTTCCTATTCCAAGGACTTGAATATCTATTCCACCCATTTTTTTAATAAGATTATCATATTCTTTACTATATAAATTTAAATCTTTAGCATTACCATCTGGTATGTAAGTATTTTCTTTACCTATATTTATATGATCGAATAAGTTTTCGTTCATAAAATATTTATAGCTGCTGGGATTACTTCCTTTAAGTCCTACATATTCATCAAGATTGAAGCTTTTAACATTGGAAAAGTCAACTTCTCCTTCCTTATGTCTCTTAATCATTCTTTTATACATTCCTATAGGAGTACTTCCTGTAGCAAGACCTAATATTATATTAGGATTGCCCTTTATTTCTTCTATCATAATATCTGCAGCTTTTTTGCTCATTTCCTCATAGTCTTTTTTTACTATCAATTTCATATTATCACTCCTCTTTAAATCAAGTAGTATTTTTCAATACTTCTGATTCTTTTTTT
>NZ_JBQDAA010000256.1:0-2845 GCF_052089545.1 Tissierella sp.
TTGTAAGCTCAGAACCAATTTGCCCTAGAGCTCCTGTAACTAATATCTTTTTCATTTTAAATCCTCCCTTTATATTTTTAGAAATTTTTAATCTTTATACAATGGGAATTTATCACAAAGATTTTCAACCTTTCCCTTTATATCTTCCTTATCAACTTTCTGCTCTAAAGTTAAGTTTATTATATTAGCTATTTCCTTCATATCTTGTTCGTTCATCCCTCGTGTTGTAACAGCAGGTGTTCCAAGCCTAATACCACTGGTCACAAAAGGTTTCTCCGGATCAAATGGTACAGTGTTCTTATTAGTAGCTACATTTACATCTTCTAAAAGTTTCTCAGCCTCTTTACCTGTAAGATCTTTATTCCTAACATCTATTAATATTAGGTGTGTATCAGTTCCACCAGCAACTATTCTAAGTCCTTTTTCTTCCAATGATTCTGCTAAAACTTTAGCATTTTTAATCACTTGTTCCTGATCTTCTTTGAAATCATCTTTTAATGCTTCTCCAAAAGCTACTGCTTTTGAACCAATTACATGCATAAGAGGTCCACCTTGTATGCCTGGGAATATTGCCTTGTCTATCTTTTTAGCATGTTCCTCTTTACAAAGTATAGCTCCACCTCTAGGCCCTCTCAACGTCTTATGAGTTGTAGTTGTTACAAAGTCCGCATAAGGTACTGGATTTTGATGAAGTCCAGCAGCTATTAAACCAGCTATATGAGCCATATCTACCATTAGATAAGCTCCTACTTCTTTAGCTATATCGCTAAATTTTTTAAAGTCTATAGATCTAGAATAAGCAGTTGTTCCTGCTACTATAAGTTTTGGTTTTTCTTTTAAAGCTATCTGCCTAACTTCTTCATAGTCTATTTGTTCAGTATCTTTATCTACCCCATAAGCTACAAAATCATAATATTCACCTGAAATATTTACGGGACTTCCATGCGTTAAATGCCCTCCTTGTGAAAGATTCATTCCTAGAACCTTATCACCTGGTTCTAATACTGCAAAGTACACTCCTAAATTTGCACTGGAGCCAGAGTGTGGCTGAACGTTTGCATGATCAGCACCAAATAATTTTTTCAGCCTATCAATAGCTAAAGTTTCTACCTTGTCTACTATCTCACAACCGCCGTAATAACGTTTTCCCGGGTAGCCTTCAGCATACTTATTAGTAAGTTGGCTTCCCATAGCCTCCATTACTTGTTCTGATGCAAAGTTTTCTGAAGCAATAAGCTCAATATTTTGCTGTTGCCTTTCAATTTCTTCCCCAATGTAGTCAAACATAACCTTATCATTCTCTTTTAACTTCTTAAAATCCATAATTACGCCTCCTCATGTATCTATTTTTATAATAAACTTACAACCTTTATTTAATATATTTCAAATGGTATCGTATAATTTGAACTTAATACTTTTGCTCTTACATATTCATTATATGCATAAATTCTCTAAAATTTCAAATTGAAATAAAGTAATAATACTAGGTATTTTAATGGGACAGTTTTTACCTAGAATTTTCACAGAATTAGCAGCAACATTTAATGGTTTATTTGGTAATTTCTTGGAGTTTGTAATTCCACTTATAATAGTAGGATTTGTAGCTCCTGGTATAGGTGATTTAGGTTTAGGGGCTGGAAAGCTTCTAGGAATAACAGCGGCAATTGCTTATGGTTCATCAGTATTCTCTGGAATACTTACCTATTTCACATCTTCGCTAGTTTTCCCAAGATTTTTAGAAGCTGGAAGTCTAGTAACTGATGCTGCAGACCCATCTGAATCACTATTAGAGCCTTTATTTGTAGTTGAGATGCCGCCTATATTCGGAGTTATGACTGCACTTTTAATTGCTTTTATTTTAGGACTCGGAATAGCAGCTATCAAAGGAGATATGTTAAAGAAAGCTGTAGGAGAATTTCAAAATATTATAGAACTTGTAATAGGTAAAATAGTAATTCCTTTACTGCCTTTACACATTCTTGGAATATTTGCAAATATGACATATGCTGGGCAAGTAGCAACAATATTATCAACCTTTGCTAAGGTATTTGTTATGATATTAATTTTACACTTTACAGTTATAGTTATTCAGTATTTGATAGCTGGAAGCGTCGCTGGAAAGAATCCATTCAAAGCTATTAAAAATATGATACCAGCTTATTTAACTGCAATAGGTACTCAGTCATCTGCAGCGGCTATTCCAGTTACTCTAGAACAAACTAAAAAGAATGGTGTAAGAGACGAAATAGCAGAATTCGTTATACCACTTGGAGCAACAATTCATTTATCTGGAAGTACAATAACACTAGTTGGAGTAGCAACGGCAGTAATGATGCTAAATAATATGCCACTTAACTTCAGTTCTATGCTTCCGTTTATAATGATGCTAGGAGTTACTATGGTTGCAGCACCTGGCGTTCCAGGCGGAGCAGTAATAGCTGCACTTGGTTTATTTGAAACTATACTAGGTTTCCCAGAGCCGATGCTTGCGCTTGTAATCGCGCTTTATGTAGCACAAGATAGTTTTGGAACTGCTTGCAATATAACAGGAGACGGTGCTATAGCAATTTTCATGGACAAGATTTCAGGAAACATAACTAAGGGTTCAACACAAGAAGAATAGTTATATAAACTTTCAAGTTGAAAATATAGTATTTAATGAAATATTTTAGGCAGCAAATGTGAAATTTCACATTTGCTGCCTTTTATATTCATAACTTTTCTATTCTTTCTATAGCATCATCTATATAGGCCTGCAATTCCGGATTAGAATTTTTTCTAGCTTTTAAAAGTAGTGGAATGTTTTTTTCATCCCCTATATTCCCTATTGCTACAATGGCATTTC
>NZ_JBQDAA010000257.1:0-1223 GCF_052089545.1 Tissierella sp.
TAGACCGGTTGCAATATTCTTTAACTCTTCTTTATTCTCTGTAGCTATTATTGGTAGAAGCATAAGTCCAACACTTCCTGCCACATGATAGCAATAATCTTTAAATTCTTCTATATTTTCAGGCTGGCTAAATTTATAATCCATTTTTTGTCCTTCCAGCATATGGTAGAAAGGTTCTATATCTAGATCAAACTTACTAAAAGTATCTTTAAGGGCTCTGAAAATAGGATTGTCTAATTCTCTAGCCTCTAAAAAACCATTCAATTGCTTTTCTAATTTCAAAAGTTTTTCCATGCTCCCCCATTTATCAATAGCATCATCCGCCTGCCTACAAAATGCATATATAGCATAGACACTATCTCGCTTTACCTTTGGTAGTATGGAAAAAGCCTTGAAAAACGATTTTGAGTTTATTTTTATTATTTCTTTATAGTACTTATAATCTTCTTGTAGAATCATACTACTTCCCCCTTCCTGTTTAAATATAATATGTACAATTAATAGCCATATAACATTATACTACATCGGGCCATCTATATACAATATAATACCATTAATCGAAATGATATATGGTGTTTGGTTTATAAAGGGTGGTATGTATAGCCTAGTCCTTGGAATGGAGAAGCTTTTTAAAGAACTAGGTGGAGTAGTACACTTGAATTCAAAAGTAGAGAAAATAGTTGTAGAAAACCAGAAGGCAGTAGGAGTAAAAGTAGGAGATCAAGTAGAAGAAGCGGGAAAGATTCTTTGCAATGCTGACTTTCCTTATGCAATGAAAAACTTACTTAATGATAATGAAAAAGAGAAAAGATATAGGGATGAAAAAATTGATAAAATGGACTGCTCTTGCTCCTGCTTTATGATGTATTTAGGGATAGATAAGAATTTAGACCAGTTCGATTTACACAACATACTATTTGGAAATGATTTTGATGGAAATATAGACGATATTTTTGAAGGAAGAATACCTATGGATGCATCTATGTACTTTTATAGGCCTACACAATTGGACCCTTCACTTGCTCCTGAAGGAAAAGAGGTTTTATATGTACTTGTACCAGTCCCAAACCTTACTCACAAGAATATAAGTTGGGATGATGAAAGAACCCAGTCTTATAAGGAGCATATTTATAGTAGAATAGCCGAACTACCTGGCATGGAAAACTTTAAGGACCATGTTGAGTTTGAAAAAATTTACACACCTTTAGACTTTGAATCTAGGT
>NZ_JBQDAA010000257.1:1233-2837 GCF_052089545.1 Tissierella sp.
TATGACTTATATATTTATCTTTATAACCTTTTTATGGTTGCTTGAGTTTGTTTTATTTCCCTCCTTAGCAAAAGATAATAGATCAAACAAAAGGTCTTTTTCTATTATACTAGTATCTATACTTTCTATTATAATAATCAATGCTATTATGTTCTTTAATGGCTTACTGCTTGTAAATAGCCATGCGCTAAAAGTGGTATCCTTAATACTTTATTCATCAGGCCTTATCTTAAGGTACTGGTCGCTTATACTGCTAGGTAAGAATTTTTCTAGGAAGGTTGAAGTGGAGGATGAGCAAGAGCTGGTAAGCAAGGGGACTTACCGTTATATTCGACATCCACTATATTTGGGATTGTTCCTACTGACTATTTCAGTTCCACTTTTTGTTGGCAATATCATAATGTTCCTAATAGCTATAGTAGTAATGTTTGTATCTATAAGTATTAGAATCAAGGAAGAAGAAGCTTATATGGAAGAAGTTCTAGGATCCAGGTATAAATTCTGGAAGGAAGAAAGATATAAGTTTTTACCGTTTATTTACTAATCACTTGTGAGGAGTGGGATTATGAAAAAAGTACTAGTTATAGGAGCAGGTCTTGGTGGTCTATCTTCAGCAATATACCTAGCTTCTGAAGGCTATGATGTTGAAATATTTGAAAAGAATGATAAAGTCGGTGGGAAATTAAATGTTTTAGAAAGGGATGGTTTTAAATTTGACCTAGGCCCTTCTATATTTACTATGCCACACATATTTAATGAATTGTTTGAAAAAAATGGCCGCAATATGGAAGACTATTTTACACTTAAAAAGGTTAATCCCCATTGGAGGAATTTCTTTGAAGATGGTAAAAATATTGACCTGGTACCTTTTGGTAAAAAAAATAAGTTCAGAGTAACAAATGTAAGCGTAAAGGATAAAAGGCAATTAGAAAAGTTTCTAACCTATTCAAAAGCACTTTATGATGAAGTAGAAAAGGGATATTTTGATAAAGGTTTAGATACAGTTAAGGGAAATATAAAAGAATATGGCCCAGTAGGACTGCTTAAAGACCTGGATGCTTTTTCCACTATGGATTCTAAGGTGAGAAAATATATAGATAATGAATACTTGGTAAATATTATGAACTTTTTTATTAAATATGTAGGATCTTCACCATATAATGCTCCTGCACTTTTAAACCTCTTGCCTTATATACAGTATGAGTTTGGACTCTGGTATGTTGAAGGTGGTATGTATAATTTAGCAGAAGGCCTGCTGAAGTTATTAGAGGAGTTAGGTGTTAAAGTTCACTTGAATTCTGAAGTGGTTGAGTTAGGCAGAAGTAATAAGCGGATAGACTCTATTAAACTTTCTGATAATAGTATTGTAGAGGCTGATATTGTGCTTTCAAATATGGAAGCAATACCTCTATATAGGGACGTCTTAGGTATGGATAAAACCTTCATACAAACTTTAGATAAGTTTGAACCTACTTGTTCAGGCCTTGTTATACATTTGGCCCTAAAGGAAGAATATCCACAACTTGCACACCATAACTTCTTCTTTTCTGATAATCCTAAGGAGCATTTCTCAACAGTTTTTGAGAAGAAGGAAATGCCAGATG
>NZ_JBQDAA010000258.1:0-2818 GCF_052089545.1 Tissierella sp.
TATTTCTGAATCTATTTTTTCTATATATAAATCTTCTATTCTTTCTGTTTGTTCTTTTGTAAAATCAATGTCATAAATTTCTTGTTTTTGATATTGATCTATTCTAGAATCTTCTAGTTTAAAATCTATCGAAAAAAGTTTTAAAAAAGGTGATATAACCATGAAAATTAGTATCAATCCTATAATAAAATTCATATATCTTTTTAACTTTCCTTTTGGCATTATTAACTCTATTAAAGTTATAATTATAAAAAAAACAACTATGTCTTTTAACCAATCATAAATAAATTCACTAATCATCAAATATAATCACCTACCTCAGCATTAATAAGTTGTTCCCAGCATCTACTATTATTGTTATAGTTATAAAGAACATAATACTTAAAGACATGATACTTACAAGTATCAAAGTAAGATTTTTTGATACATCTTCAAAAAAATTAATAATATTTTTAGAAGCTATAGGTTCAGTAATTGCCAATATTAAATTATATATAAAAAGTATTGTTGAGATTTTTATCATTGGCAATACTATAATTATAGATAGAACTACAAGACCAGCTATACCTATTCCATTTTTTAGAATTCCTATAGATCCAATCACAGCATCTATAGAGTCTGATAAAAATTTCCCTACTATAGGAACAACATTATCTATAGCAAATTTAGCAGTTCTTATACTTATTCCATCAACTTTGGTGGCTAATCCATATATCGTTAATAATCCGATAAATATAGTAAAGGAACCTGTTATTGTAAATATAATTACCTTTCTTGAAACATCTGTTAAGTTTTTAAATTGAGCTTTCCCTGAAATATTTGATAAGACACTTATAATAAAGGAAAAATAAATTAATGGGAAAACAAAGTTTTTAATTAAAAGTCCAATAATATTTACAGTAGAAAGAATCATTGGGTGAAAAATTATATTAGTATTAGGTCCACCTGCTATAACTAAAAGTGTTAACAATAGCGGCATCAATATCTGCATAAAGTTAATCATTTTATCTATAGAAAGTTTTGCTAAAACAACCACTTCATTGAAACTTGTTATAACTAATATTGCTATCATCATATAAGTTATTATATTTGATAACTCACTTACGGAAGAATTCTCAAATGAACTTTGAAGACTATTTAATATAGAAGATATTATAGTCACTATTATAATTTTAGATAATAATCCTAAAGCTATCTTAATCTCTTTTAAAAAAATATTTTTAATAAATTCTTTTATATCTTCTACATCTATTATTTTTTCTCCTTTAACTATGCGTTTTGTAATGTCTTTAATATTGAAATTAAAATTTAAATCATTTGTATCAATTAAATCATTTGTAAATTGATCTATGTTTTTCGTATCTATCCCTAGATTTGAATCATCTATATCAGAGTAGCTAGGACTAGAAAAAAACAATATAATAAATAGTAGCATTACCATCCTTTTCATCTTACTCATCCTTAAGGTAAAATTTTTAAAATAAGTTCCATAAGAGACATTAATATAGGAATGGCTAGTATCATAATACTTACTTTTCCAGCCAATTCTATTTTCATAGCAATTGAATTTTGTTCAGCATCTCTACAAATTTGTGAACCGAATTCTATTATATAACTCATACCTATTATTTTTAGTATGGTTGAAAAATATTCGATTTCAAGATTTGCTCTGAGAGACAGATCTCTCATTACGTCTACCACATAAATTAATTTATTTAAAATAAGTGAAAATATAATTATTCCAGTAATTATAGATACAAAAATTACAAACTCAGGTCTCAAATCTTTTAAAATTACTATGACACTAGTAGCAACTATTCCCAATCCAACTATTTGAAATATTTCCATTTATATATCCCCCTAATAAAGATTAAATAGAACTTTCACATTATTGAAAAGTTTGCTTACTAGATTTATAACTACTCCTAGAACAATTACAACTCCAACCAAAGTAGTAAGATAGGCATATTCTTCTTTTCCTGATTTTGCAAGTACCGTATGGAGTACAGCTGTAATCATTCCAATACCAGCAATTTTAAATATTAAATCTACGTCCATATATCATCTCTCCTATATCATTATAATTACTATAGAAATGCCCATTAAAACTCCTAAAGTTCTATAAAGTTTTACATTTTTTTCTTTTTCTATTCTTGATTCTTCTTTCATTGTTTGTATTTGTTTTATTATAAACTTTAAGTTGCTTTCTTGATCTTCTTTATTGCTTTTACCTAATATTTTACCTAAAAACAAAAATATACTTATGTCTTCATCTTTAAACATATATTGTTTTTTAAGTAAATTTTTTTGAAATGAAAAACTTATATATATATCTTCTCTTCTATTTTCTAATAGATCTATTTTAATTTCTTGAAATATAACTTTTATCTCTCCCTTACCTTTCTTATATACATTTTCTAAAGCCTCTGGTAAAGGAGTTCTTCCTGCAATTATTTCACTTTCCAATAATCTTATATTGTATTCTAAATCTATTAAATTTCTTTCCCTTTTGCTAAACATTCCTCCATAAAGTATGCCTAGTGTGCTAGATGAAAAAAACACCATAAAATAGAATATAGATTTAAGCCAATTCATATGATTCCTCTTTATAAGAGTACACTTTATTAAAGCTATCTCCATCTATTATCTCTTTTATTGTACCTACTCCTTTTGACCTATCAAGTACAATATATCTTTTAAAGATTTTTTCTTTTATAAGTCTTTGTAAATTGATTTTACTCTTTACCTCATCTATATCCCTACCATGGATTGTAGCTATAAAATTTATTCCTGCCCTTAATCCTTCATCTATAGAATT
>NZ_JBQDAA010000259.1:0-2815 GCF_052089545.1 Tissierella sp.
CCTAAAGAAGGTGTATAATAATATTTCTTGCTTTTAAGTCTCCTTTCTAAATCAGTGAACATATTCTCATCATTTGAACTAAAATATAGTCTATAGCTTATGAGTCCTACTTCAGCTAATACCATTTCAAAAGGAATTTGTGTATGATTCTTAGGGAATTCAAAATCTTTTTTAGTTTTTATCTGCATATAATTTAATGTTTGTAATATTTTTCTAGTTTTATTGTTTTTTCTTAAAGCTATGTCTACGTTTTCTGTAGAGAAATCATTATAATAAGAGTCCCTTTCTTTTCCAAGTATTGCCGATATTATTCCTGATATGGTGGTCCTAGGCGCTACGCTATAGGTAAGTGAAGATGAGTTAGTATAAAATTTTCTAAAATGTGCTGCATACCCCTTTATATCAAAAATTAACACTTCTTTATTCATCTAAATCACCTAATTTCTACTAAATTAAACCCATTAAATATTTCCGTGAACTCTCCGTTTATTATTTTCATATTTGGATGTTTATAATAATAAATTTTATTTACTTTTTCTTTATTATCTCTTAAATATTTTTCTAACATTTCAATATTTATTTCCACCTCTGAGATATCACGAGCATTTTCTTTGTTTTCTTTGAAGTTAATCATGCTTCTCATATCACCCAGAATAGTTTCACTATTATTATATTCAACCCTCATATATAGTCTTGGATATTGTCCTACCTTACTTCTGGTTGCAAGTAAAGGTATGGATTTTATTACAGCATTATCTAATTTTTCTAAATCTTCTTCTTTAAGTAATGTTTCTTTAGCTCTATTTCCACTTATTACACCCGAAAATGCTATAAAAGAATATTTAACTCTATAGTCTCTACCCATAGCCCCTTGTTTATTCGTATCTCCTGTAGAGAAATGGCTTGTTATAGCACTTTCCATAAGTTCTACTTTGTTGAATGAATAGCCCCAATTAAACTGTACAGGGCCTGTAAATGCATTTGTATCACCTTCTATAGGTATAGTGGCACCAAATAATCTTACATCTATTAAATTATTCAATATATCTTCTTTTTCTAATTTAGTCTTATTCAATTTCTTTTTTAAATCATCTACAATTCCTTGAGGTCTTACAGTCTCACCATCTAATTTTGTTACAAAAATCCTTTCTCCTTTATTTTGAATATAATCTCTTATATATCTTTTGAGTCTTAAATCTGATACTAAATTTATATCTCTTTCGTAGTCCATTCTTGGTCTATTCTCTTCATCGGGATCACCATTAGGATTTGTCATCTTTGCATCGTATAAGAATAATATCTCACTATTATTAATCATCTTCATTCCCCTTTTTATAAATTAGTTTTGTAGTTCCATAAGCATATCCTGACATGATATAATATAAATTATCATGCTTACTCAATTGCCAATCATTTCTGTGTTTATCCATTAATTTTTTATGTGCAAAATATTGTTTCTCATTGTATTTTAAGATTTTATTTTGTCTTAGTTTATCTGGTATTTCATTTGAAAGTCTCTTGACTTTATTTAAATCCATGCTATTAAAATTGATTTTATTAAGAATAGGCTTTTTCCCTTCTCTTTCCATTCTTTGTCTATTTCCCACTTGTGAAACCAGATATCCCAGTAAAAACATCGATGCTTCTTGTTCTGAATAATTCATCTCCTTCATATAATTTTTTATTTCTTCATCTAAAATTATTGAATCTAAATCCATACCTTCACCCTCCTTTAAACAATTTATTTTTTCTAAATATTTAATCAACATATGAGATTGAATAATACTTTTGCTAAAAAATCTTGATGGTTTTATATTAAATTGATTTTCTTTATTATAATAATGAATTTTAATCATATTTAAGAAATTAGTAATTAATACTTCTTTTTTTATTTTAACCTCTTTAAATATAGCATCATATAATGCTAACAACTTTCTAAAATCTTGTACTTCACCAGTTTTAACTTTTACAGGAGTTAAATAATATACCGATTGTAAGCCAAGTGGTATTTTCAAATTATTACTTATCAAATCTTCAAATCTTCGTTGGATTCCCTTAGAAGCTATAATTAATTCTCCAAATCTAGAAGGATTTACATCTTTTATTAACCTCTGAACTTTAACTGACTGTTGATTTATTTTATAAAATAGTATATTCAATAAAAACTCATTATCCTCTGGAGTGGTTTCTATTAACTCATCTCTAAAATTTTCTATTCCTCCTACGTTCTTACTTTCATTAAATGTCTTTTGTATGTTTTTTGATATTTCATCCATCTTTTTCTTGCTCGGATCAGGCTCAAATAAAAAGTGAGGTATTATATATATAGGCATACCACCTAATCTAGAGCTTAAATTGTCTTTTATATATTGCTCACCACTCATTAAAAAACTCATACACTCTTCACATATTTGCATATTTTTATTATAATTACTTTTAGAAAATCCTGATGGAAAGTTTATATTAGTAGTAGTATAAAATTTAAGCTGTAATTTACTAGTATCTGAAGTAACTTGACTATTTTTACTACATACAGAGCAATAATCCTTTGGTAGATTTTCATCTAAACTGTACATTTCTTCTTTTATTGCATTTTTATATTCCTTGTTATTACTTATTTTTTCTTCATTAATTGTTAAAAAGTATAGAGCTATGTCTTTAGTTTTTAAGTTTAAATTTCCTTTAATGAAATTATCTAATTTTTTCGATACATCTTTTATTGTCTTTTTAACATCTTTATCATTGTGTTCATAAATTTGTTTTACATCTTCAAATTCTCCATCAACTTTATTTGTATCTATAATATATCTAAATT
>NZ_JBQDAA010000260.1:0-2800 GCF_052089545.1 Tissierella sp.
CATATGGCAATTGCACCATAGTCACCTTTTCTTTCTGCGGAATAATCATCTTAACTAAATCCGCCATTATCTGTCTTCTGTTCTTGTCTACTAAATTATCGAAAGCTCCAGCTTTTATTAAACTAATAGTTTTCTTCGCTGATGTTAGTTTAGTCTCTACCATTCTTCCATAATAATCATCTAATGATTTGAACGGACGACATTCTATAATGTTATCTAAGGTATTTACATCTAATCCTAAAATGGCAGCAAGCCCAAATAGCACCTTACTATCCTTAGTTGTGAATTTAAGCTCTGATTTATTTATGTCTGGAAGTGACACATCTTCTTTCATTGAGTTTACATATTCAGATATCGCTGTATAATCTTTAGAAGAACTCATTTCATCTCCTGAGAAAATAGCTGCGTTTAAACAAGCACCCTTCCAGTAGCTAACACCGTATTTATGGGCTATATTCATCTCAATCATTAAAATAAGGCTGTATGCCACTGTGTGAGGGAGTGAAAATGCGTAACTGAATTGAAGTGCAAATTGTTCTTCTATAATATATTGTGCGAATTTTTCTGACCGACCATTTTTCTCCATTGTTTCATAAAACTCTTTGCATGCTTTTTCTATCTTCTTCTCGTCTTTTTTTCCTACAGATTTACGGAATCTATTTGCGAAATTTAATCCCCCATTAGCTATTTCTGGGTCTATAATTATACCCATTAACAATTCTTGTGTGTCGCATATCCCAGTACGAGATGATAGATGTTTTTCCATGAGCGATATCTCATCTTCAGACAACCCGTATTTATTCATATCATTATACCATTCTTTAATATCTTTCTTGTATCTTACAAATTTATCAGTAGGACTTTCACCATCAGTTTGCAATCTAATGATAGTATTAGTGACTGTAAGCTCATCAAATGATTCTGGTCTTTTTCATAGCATTTACCGCTACCAAGCTAGACATCTGGAACGCATCAAATATATCTCCATCAGCTAACATATCGAACATCTCATGTGAGGTCATATCAAGAACATCGGGATGAAAATATTTGTCATAGGTAGAACGTATTGAGCCTTGCCATTCTATTTTACCATCTTTCAGCAATAAGTCAATAGCTTCTGCAATAGAATCTAACGCAGAAATTGATAAGAAATCCATTTTTAAATTCCCTGCATATTCGCCATCATCTGCATTAAATTGGGTAACTGGTAGTCCTTTAGTAGTTTTCATCATTCCATCTACATCAGTGAATTTACCAGGATAAAAAATAACTGAACTTGCATGTTGAGAACGTCCACTAACAACGCCTTCAATAGATAGCATTACATCTTTTAATCCTTCATATTTTTCTACTCTATCAATAAATTCTTGTATGGGCTTTCTATTTTTCTTTTTATTCCCAAAGAAGCAATCATGAACTGACCATAATAATGCACCTTCGTTAGGAATTAAGTTAGCAATATTGTGTTGCTCTGACACGTCTAGTCCATAACCACGTGTCGATGTAATAACAGTTGACTTAGGTCCCTCAGTGGTAAATGTACAACTATTAAGAATTTTATCAGAACCATATCTTTCTTTTGTTAACCGAATAATCTCGTCTCTTTTAGATGCCTGAGAATCTATGTCAATATCAGGGAGAGCTTCTTGCTCTTTACTTAAAAATCTGTAATAAGGCAAATCATATTTTAATGGATTAATTTGTACTATATCCAACAAATAGTTTGTAAGATAACATGCTGCACTGCCTCTAGCTGTTCCAACTAGACTAACTTCCCACATCATATCAATTATATCTTGTGCCAATACAAAATAGCTTGATAGTGGTTGATTCAGTTTTTCAGATATCTCCCATACTTGTTCTAACTCTATATTTATACGTGATAAATTCTCTTTATTAAACTCTTGATTATGAGATAACATTCCTTCTCCAATAAGATGTAAATAATATCTATCCATGGCTCTGTCAGAGGCTCTGTATTGCATTATATAAGGATATTCATTGATATAGTCCTTAAACAAGTCTTTATTTTTATACTGTGGAATGTCAATATCAGGCACTTGTGTTTGTTGAGCAAAATTAATTGTTTCAAGACTATCCATGACTTTATGACTATTGCTAATCATTTTATCTAGCAACACCTCATCAAAGTATTCTAATAACTCATCTCTATCCATCATGTAAGTAGTTGAGTAAAACTCTTCTACTTCCCTATCTCCTTGGCTGGCGTTTAAATAGATTTTGTGTGCCTCTGCTTGTTTCTTACTTAAATAATGTGCATCGGTGGTCAAGATTAATCTCAAGCCATAGACTTTTGAGAGTTTTATTAACATATCATTTACTATTTGTTGCTCTTGTTTAATATCTATATTCGATTTATCGTGTTTAATACCTGGTTGTAATTCTAAATAAAAATTATCTTTGCCAACCATATTAATAAAATACATAATAAACTCATGAATTTTTTTCTTTGTTCTCCTAGATTTATTTTTATTATATTCTAGTATTAACTGGCTTAAAGGACCTCCTAAACAAGCTGTACTAAATATGACATCTTTCTCATATCCTTTTATTAACTCATTTAAATCATCAAAATAAGTGGGAGTTCTTTGAACACCTCTAAAGAAGAAACTATTTTCCCATTCTCTACTTGTTAATTTCTTTAAAAATTCATATCCTCTTTGATTTTTAGCAAGAACTAAAAAATGATGAAACATTGTACGTTCGTTATTTTCCACTGCGTATTCAATATCTTCTTTATTTACTAAATACATCTCTTCTCCGTACCCTAATTTAAAAT
>NZ_JBQDAA010000261.1:0-2755 GCF_052089545.1 Tissierella sp.
TTTAAACTCCTTTACATATCCTGTAGAAGGAGCCAAATATCCATGAAAAGAGTCATAGTGGTCATTGATTTTATATATGCTAATAAATTCTCTATCTATAGATTCAAACAATCTCAATTTATCAGCATATCCATTATTTTTGAAAACTTCTAAGGCGTCTTTTCTTTTATATCTTTTTCTTTCTATTACATAGTCTTTATTTACTATTTCTAACATTTTTTCTTCAATCTTTTTTAAATCTTCAAAATTTATAGGATTATTTTCTCCAAGCTTTCCATATAAACCTGGTCCTAAAAAATATTCTATGCTAATTTTATTTTCTGGATAAAGTTCTTTACATGCCATTATAAATACAGCTGATATAGTTTTCGTATATATTCTATATCCATCTACATTCCGGTTGTCTAAAAACTCTATAGTAGTATTTTCTTCCACAGTTTTTTGTAAATTATAAATTCTATTTTCTACCTTTGCACCTAAGTATTTTTTATAATCTTCACCAAATATTTTTTTAGATATTTGTAAAAGCGTTGTACCTTTTTCTATTTCTAAGCTTTTAAAGCCTAATATATTTACATTTATTTTCATACTAGTCTCCTTTTTATTTTATTTCAATTCTTCTTTTTCTTCATATAAATCTTTTACATCCTGTAAATCATAAATTATCCTTCTAAGATGAAAATTATAAATTATATATAATTCTTCTTTTTCATTAAATTCTATTTCTGGTATATCTTTCATCTTCACAAAGTTTTCTTTTAAAAGTTCTTTATTAGATTCATTTATAGGTATTTTTTTGTTTATTAATTTGATTATTCTCAAGTGACTATATATATTTTGAAATAATTCAAATATATGTTCATAGTCTATTGATTTATAATTTGTGTTTTTCTTTAATTTTAAATCTCTTTTAAGTGTTTGATAGTTTTCTTCTATATAATCTATTTTCTTTTTTAAATTATCTAGTTGTAAATTTCCATCTCCCCATACCAGCTTCTTTATATCTTTTACTATTTCTTTAGTAGTATTTTCTATAATATTATAAATTTTTATATCTATTTTGGGAGGCCTTATAAAATAATTTATAGTGGTACCTACTATTACACCTATAAATGTATCTATGGTTCTATTTAAAGCATAAGTAAATCCATCTCCGCCTTCAAAATCTACTATAATTACTAAAAAAACTATCATTGCCATTTTAACTGCTTTTTGCCATTTCAACACATTAGATGAATATATGATTACAATAAGTCCAAGTGCTGTTGTTATAAAGTTTACGGGAGAAATAGATGTTATAATAAGTGCTATAATAGCTCCTAGGACAGTTCCAAACATTCTAAACTTTCCTGTTCTGAATGATTCTGACACAGATGTCTCCATAGTCATTATAGCAGCGATTCCCGCTAATATAGGACTATTTATATCTAATAACTTAGCAATTTCTAGGGTTAAAACTACTGCAATAACTGTTTTTATAGTTCTCATACCAATTTTTTTAACCTTCATAGAACACCTCTGTATTTTATTATTTTAAAATATTGAATCATACTTCAACAATTACGGGGTATGATTAATCATACCCCGTACCTGGTTTTCCCATTAAATGTATTACTTATAGATGAATATACCCATAAAGCAAAATTTTAATATATTCTTAATTTTTTCTATGTATAAAATAAATATACTTAAATTAATGATCTCAATAACAATACATTATAGCTTTGTTAGCTTCCTTTAAAATATCCTAAAAAGTATTATAGATACTATATTAATCAATCACCAGTGATATAATTAGTAGATCTTCAATAATAGAAAAGATATAAAAAATTGTTCAAAAGTTTTAAATCTAGAAACTACAAGTTTTATCTTTTATCTCCATATAAGTTTTCCATATATTTAAAGTCATATATCATTTCTTTTAGGTGGTAATTATATATTATATCTATTTTTTCTTCCTCAGTATACTCTAATTTAGGAACATCTTTTGAAAACATTTCTTTGAGAAGCTTTTTATTTTCCCTATCTATGTATACTCTTTTGCCTATCAATTTTATTACTCTTGAATGACTTTGTATGTTTTTAATATGTTTTAAAATATCCTCATAATCCTTTAGTGTTTCTTTTTTATTTATATTAAATTTTAATTCTTTCTTCAATATGCTATAACTTTGTTCTATATCCATCATATCACTTTGTAAGTTCTTTAATTTAATCTTGTCTTTTTCCCATACGAGAGCAAATATATCTCCTCTAACTTCTATAATCATCTTTCTTATAAAACTGTCAATTCTTTTATGTATTTTAGGAGGTCTTATAAGGAAATTTATTGTAGTACCTATTAATACACCAATAATTGTATCTAGCGTTTTACTTAATACATATATAAATTTATACCCAACCTCAAAATCTATTATTATTCCTATAAAAACTATTAAAGCCATTCTAATTGCATTTTTCCAATTTAATATATTAGATATATGTATCACCAAGAGAATACCTATACCTGTAGTTATAAATTTTACTGGTAGTATCATAGTTATTATCAATGCTATAATTCCTCCAAGAACACTACCAAATATCCTAAATTTCCCTGTATTAAAGGTCTCAGAAACTGAGGCTTCCATAGTCATTATTGCTGCTATTCCCGCTAATAATGGATTGTATAGGTTTAAAAACTTAGAAATTACCAATGTTAAAGTTTGGAATGGCAACCCTTTTTTAGACAATAATCTACTTAACACAGATTTAGTTT
>NZ_JBQDAA010000262.1:0-2733 GCF_052089545.1 Tissierella sp.
AAGATTTGATAATAAAGAAGACTGGGAACTAGCAATCTTTGAAAAAACTAAAGAAATTAAAGATTTAGAACTATATATAAAGAATAAAATAAGATCTGTCGATAAAAATGAAAAAAGGATTCAAACATTTTATAAAAAGGTAGATAAAAAAGAAGAAATAGACAAAGAGTTAGACAAAGTTACCAATCAAAGTTATACTAAGTGGAATTTTTTTAAAGCCCCCATCGATTTTGTGATTAGAAAAATGATGGAGAAAGATTTAGAAAAAATAGATATTGAAGAAGAATATCAAGATTATATAATGTCAGCAAAGGTTTATAGTGATGAAAATCCTACTCCTATGCATAAAAATATAGCAAAATTAAAAAAAGATATACAAAAAGTTAAAAGAAAAAAAGCTTCTCTTACAAAAGAATTAAAAGAAATGAAGCAATATGGTGGCAATTATGAAGTACTAATAAGAACTAGAGAATCAGAAAAAAGAAATCAGAAAGAAAGAGAAAAAGAGATTGCAGTAGAGAAGAAACAAGCTGAAAAACTTAGTTTTAACATTAAAGATATGCAAAGAAAAAAAGTGAAGACTTTAGAAAATAAGAAAAAGAAAAAAAGAGGATTTAAAAGATAATTTATTAAAAAATAATAAGGAGATAGTTAAGGGGTGACTTTTCCACCTAAATTTGATATTATAAGTAATGATTAAAAAGGAGAGAGATAATACATGTTAAATTATATAGATTTATTTTCAGGGGCAGGAGGGATGTCTTTGGGATTTGAAAAAGCAGGTTTTAAAAATATATTTTCCCTAGAATTTAATCGAGAAATTGCTGAAACATATAAAAAAAATTTTCCTGAAACTAATTTAATAATAAAAGACATAGTTGAGTTATCTGAAACAGAAATAAAAGAAATAATAGGTGGATTGGACATAGATGTAGTAGTAGGTGGACCACCTTGTCAAGGCTTTAGTTTAGCTGGTAAAATAGGTAGAACATTTATAGAAGATGATAGAAATTATTTGTTTAATGAATTTGTTCGTGTTGTTTCTATAGTTAAACCTAAAATATTTATATTAGAAAATGTTGCTAGAATGGCAAGTCATAATAAAGGAAAAACAATTCTTGAAATTATTAATGAATTTGAAAAGTTAGGATATAATGTTGAGTATGATGTTTTACAAACGTCTGATTATGGTATTCCTCAAAAAAGACAGCGAATTATTATAGTTGGTACGAGAGGGTCTGTATTTAAATTTCCAGAAAAAAATGAGTCTGTTTTAACTATTAAAGATGCTATAGATGATTTACCGAGATTAAAAAGTGCGGAAAAATCAAATATACCAAATCATAATGCTATGAATCACTCAGCACAGATGTTGGAAAAAATGTCATATATAAAAGATGGCGGAGATCGAGATGATATTCCAGAAGAATTACGACCTAAAACTGGAGATGCAAGAAAATATATTTGTTATAACAGTAAAAAACCATCTCCAACAGTTACTGGAGATATGAGGAAAATATTTCATTATGAACAAAATCGTGCACTAACTCAAAGAGAATTAGCAAGACTTCAAACATTTCCTGATGATTTTATTTTTGTAGGAAACAGTATGAAAATTCAACAAGAGATAGGCAATGCAGTTCCTCCTAAACTAGCTTATAAATTAGCTTTACAAGTAAAAAAGGGGATTAAATAAAATGGAAAACTATGAATTCCCTAAAGTGAATTATATAGGTAATAAGAAGAAAATAGTTGAATGGATTGGTTCTAATATACCTTTATCTGAAGGTATTGTTTTAGATCTATTTGCTGGAGGTTCATCGGTATCATATTATCTAAAGCAAAAAGGTTATGAAGTGATAACAAACGATGCATTATATGCGTCATTTGTTATTAATAAAGCTTTGATAGAAAATAAAGATACTAAATTAAAATATAATGAAATAGAAGAGATTAAAAATACTAAAATAGATAAAAAATTAAGAAAAAAGTTGAATTGGTTAGAAAAAAACTTATTTTACTCTGATGAAGTGGATGAGCTTTCTAAATTTGTTAATTACTCATTTAATCTTCCCACATATGAAAAATATTTACTTCAAGCATTAATAAGAAGATCTATGATAAGAAAATTACCTTACTCAAGAATGAATGTAGATTGGAAAAACATATTAAAATTAAGAGATGAAGATTATTCTTATCGAAAATATGGAAGACGTAGAGCTTATCATAACCAAAGTTTTGAATATCATATTTTAGACAATCTTGAGAATTATAATAACTCTATTTTTGATAATGCTAGAGAAAATAGAGCTATACAAATGGATTTTATGGATGCATTAAATTCAATAGACTCTGTAGATATTATATATTTGGATCCTCCATACCCTGGAACAATGAATAATTACGAAGGGTTTTATGGTAGTTTTGATAAAATATTTGATAAGGAAATAGAAATAACTAATATAAGAAAAAAAGAAGATTTTTTAAATAATATAGAAAACATATTAAGAATAGCACAACTTAAAAGTAAATTTATTGTTATGAGTTTAAATTCAAATTCAACTCCTTCTTACGAAGAAATCATGAAGTTAATGTCTAATTATGGTAGTATTAGATTAGAAAGTAGGAAACACAACTACCAATTAAGTGGTAAAAAGAAAAAAAATTCTAATTTTGAAATATTATTAATCTTAGAGTTTTAATTTTAGGAGGAGAATTATGAATTTCCATAGT
>NZ_JBQDAA010000263.1:0-2709 GCF_052089545.1 Tissierella sp.
AGTTGGGATTTGCCCATTGAAATGTTAGCAAACAAGTTAACCCATGAATTTTTTTCCAAAAGGTCAATAATAAGATCCACTACTAGTTTACGAGGTGAAAACTTTTCAAGCTTATGATGTATTTCTAATCCCTGATTTCTGTAATAACCATCAATCTGAATAGCGCTATCAAATTTTCCACTAATGCGTACCAAAGCAATAGAATCTAACTTTCGCTCTAATCCACTAACCTTCTTTAGGATCTCATCGCTCTTATTCAACAGTTGATAGATCTTGTCAGTTTGGTTAAAAATTTCCTCTTTATAGTTTTCGTCAATAAAAAGCTTTTTTAACTTTTTATTTTTAGAAATATTATCAAGAAACATGGCATAAAAATCTTTTAGTTCCTCTGCGGTGGGACGAAATATATTTGGATTGGACTCGAACAAGTCCTCTACCAATTTGGGATTGTCAATTTTGAAAAGAAAGTACTCTGACAATTTATCAAATAAAATTGAAGAGTGGTAGAAAGGGAATTTTCCGGCCTCCGCTCTTGTACTTTGTTGCTGATATTCATCAATAGTTTTCCGAATAACTTTATTTAGTTCAATTTTATAGCTTTGTCTGGACATAAACAGCCCCTTAAGACCATTATACCCATTATCTATAAATGCTTTATCAATAATTTTTTCAGCGTAATATAAAGAAAGACCATAAATGGCAGCTGTACCAAATACCATGAGTATATTATAAGCGTTAATTAAATAATCAACCGACTAAAGCAAATATATCCACTTACTTTGACAAGTAGTGAAAAACCCTCCATTCTAATAGCAGACTCCACAGAAAAGACACTCATACTCTTGGTGGAGTAATTTGTAATCTTACAATTACCATTTTATTTAATTGCATATTTTCTTTCTCGTTGTTTAAATGCTTGATTACCACCTTCAAGTATATCACAGACATGCTCTTTAATACCTTGTTTCTGGAGTATAGCTTTATTTTCATTATCAAGTGTCCGAGTATGCTCTAGTGATCCGTTTACATATTCAAACCTGTATCTTCCGGCTTCTTCTTGCATCGTTTGACCTTCCTGATTTGCTACTATAATATTCTCGGTATCAGTTGCTACTACAAGATTGGCATTATGAGATACAATGATAATTTGTCTTTCTTTCTTCTTTTCCTTTATCATTCTACATAACAATTCATAAATAGTTCTATTATCAAGGTTGTCCTCCGGTTGATCTATCAAAATTGGATATTCAGAGGAACTTATTTGTAAGAAAAGAATGAGCAATACAGTACCTTTCTTTCCTGGAGACATTTTAAGTAAATCATCACCTTTGTAACTAACAGTATAGTCTATTTCAAATGAATCTTTTATTAATGACCTGAGAACACCTTCCAAGGAGACCTTCTGTTTAACAGCAATATACCTCTCAGAGTCAAGGTAAAGCTTGTCGTCATTTATCCTTAACTGGTGAGAGTAAAATTCAGGAACAAACGAGTAATTAATATTATTATCTAAGAAAAATTTATGATATTCACTTCCTTGTGACGTTGCAGCCTTGTTAACCTGATCGAGAAAGGGAAAATTCTCTTGTTTGTATAGTAACTTGGCCTCTAAAGTTATTTCGTCATCTATATTTTTTTTAGTATCATTTACTTTTGAAACAATTTGCTCATAAAGTTCATATCTCCATTTCAATAATTTAACGGTTCTTTCCCTATTATTTTTATAGTCTTCAAGCTGTGATTTAAGTTGCTTTTCTAGATTAATAGCCTGTTCAAATTTGACTTTTTCTTTAGTAAGGCTTTCTGTTAATCGTACGAGTTCCTTTTGTCCAGCAAGTTTTAACAAATATTTAGCTAAATTTTGATTCAAAACGCCAAGTGTTTGCCTCAATTTCACAAGGTTCTCTTCAATTTTTTGATTACTTATTTCTGCTTTCAAATTTGTTAGTAATAAATCATAGTCCCTAACAATTTTACCTCTTACGGCTAATACGTCAGTTCCATCATTTAATTCATCAAATATTTTATCCAGTTTTCCACGGTTAGTAAGGCCGTCATCATCGACACTTCCTAACAACTCGGATTTATTATTCTCCAGTTCTGAATAAATTTTTTCCAGTACCTGGGCTTTCTTTATTTCTACGTTGATATTCTTCTCAATTTCTTGTTTTTTACTTGATAACTGGGTGTAATCATCAAATTCTTCTTTAGAAAGATTTGAGCTTTTTTGTCCGTCAGCAATTAGCTTCTGAATACCTTCAATACTTTTATTAATGGATGGGCTCTTGCCAAGTTCATTTGACTCTTTTTGTATTGCAAGTGCCTTATTCCTTATCTGAATATAAGAATTTAATAAGGCCTCTATTTCGACATTCGCATTTTTAATCTTGTCGTTAACATCATCATGAAATTTTTTAAATGCTTCGTCCTGTAATAGAATACTTCTAATTAGGGAATTTAATTCCTCTTTGTTATTTTTTTCTACTAAATAATTGATATATAACTGAGGTATATAGGTTATCTTATGTAATTTATTTTCGATCGACTGGTCTTTGAATGTATCGTCTTCGCCATTCTTCCATTTAACTGTAAAGTCAAAATCTTCCTTAAAATTATAACCGTCAAATTTTAATCTATTAGAGGTTCTTTCAACCTGATCCGGATCAATGCTTTTTGCTATTAGATAAAGAAGCAAAGATTTTCCCGAAG
>NZ_JBQDAA010000264.1:0-2694 GCF_052089545.1 Tissierella sp.
TTTTTGGCGAGTGGCTTCTTCTAAATCCTGCTTACGAGATTCTAGCTTCGTTTTAGACGCTGCTAAAGATGACCTTTGAGCTTCAAGCTCTGTTTTCTTTTCTTCTATAATTTCTTTCTGCTCTTTCATGGTCTTAAGTAATTTTTTATCTTGCTCTGCTATAGCTTTTACCATGTCCCTTCTTGAGAAAAAATCTTTTATATCTTTAGAAGTAAGTAGCAATTCTAAATAACCCATGTCACCATTAATATACATGGCCCTTACTCTAGATTCAAAACTTTCTTGCTGTTCTTCAAGTTTTTCTTCTGCCTCTTTTAATTCTTTTTCATTCTCTTCAATGTTTCCGCTTATTTCTTCCAATTCTTCTTCTACTTCTGTTAGCTCAACAGAAGCATCATTAACTTTTCGGTCTAATTCATCTATTTGCTCTTGTACACTTTTTGTATTATTTCGTGATTCTTTTAATTTATTTTGTGTTTCTTTTAATTCCTTCTTAATTCCATCTTGTTCATCTTTTAAATCTTTTATCTTGTCTGCAAAACCTACACTACTAAATGATAAAGTTAGTGTTACAAGTAAAGCAATAGATATTTTCTTAGCATTCTTTTTTAACATCTTATCCTCCTATACATTTAAGTGCCTTCTCATAGATACCATACTACCAAGTGCCCCTATACCAGATCCTATAGCTAAAAATACAATTGTTATATCTTTTAGTATCGCTTCAGGTGGTACAAGTATTACTGTAAATAACATATATAGCTTCTCATTTATTGACTCAAACAGGTACTCATAGCCAAAATAAACTATAACTATAGATATGAGGGCGGCTGCTATTCCAAATAAAACTCCTTCTAGTATAAATGGAGTTTTTATGTAAGAATTTGTGGCCCCAATATATTTCATTATGTTAATTTCTCTTTTCCTAGAAAATACAGTTAGCTTAATAGTGTTAGAAATAATAAATACTGATATTGCTATAAGAACTGCTATAATAAGAATTCCTCCAGTCCGTATATAACCTGCAAGAGTTGTTAACTTATCTATTATTTCCCTATGGTATTTTACTTTTTCTACACCTACAATTCCACCTATAGCATTTACAATATTCTCAGTTTCTTCAATCTCTTCTACCTCTACAACATAAGAGTCTGGGAGTGTTTCCTTGCTAACCCCTTCTAAAAGATAGGCCTCTTCCTCCCATTCTTCCTTCATAGATTCAATTGCATCCTCCTGGGATACATACTCGATTGAAGTGATTTTATCTTCATTTTTTGCGTACTCTTCTATTTCCTCTCTACTTTCAGCAGAAATATCTTCCGCTAAAAATATTTCTATCTTATCAAACTTGCTTTGAACATCAACAACTAAAGAGTTAATACTCATTACAAGTATTAGGATGAAACCAAGTATTACAAGTACTGATGATATTGAAGATACGGAAGCAAGACCCATACCTCGATTTCTCCACATGCTTTTGAAACTTTGCTTAAAAGTGTTTTTCATAATTCTAAGCTTATTCATCATATCTACCTCTTTTTTCATCCCTGATTATTATTCCTTTACTCAATTCTATAACTCTTCTCCTTAATTTGTCAACTATGTCTTTTGCGTGAGTTGCCATTATAATAGTTGTACCTCTTGAATTTATATCATCCAACAATTCCATTATACCTAAGGCATTTTCTGGATCCACATTACCTGTAGGCTCATCTGCCATTAGCACAGGTGGATTATTTACTATTGCCCTTGCTATAGATACCCTCTGCTGCTCACCACCTGACAATTGGTCTGGAAATCTAGAAGCCTTTCTATTTAAACCAACCCGTCTTAAAACTTCTGGTACTCTCTTCCTAATTAACTTTGAATCTTCACCAAGTATTTCCATAGCAAAAGCTACATTCTCATAAACGGTTTTATTATGTAATAACCTGAAATCTTGAAAAACCACACCAATGCTTCTTCTAATATATGGTATACGCCTATTATTTACATCCGTAATGTCATTACCATTAAGATAAATTTCTCCTGAACTTGGATCTTCTTCTTTTAATATAAGCTTTATAAGTGTTGATTTCCCTGCCCCGCTGGAACCAACTATATAAACAAATTCACCTTTCCTTATCTGTAAGTTTATATCCGAAAGCGCCTTTACACCGCCTTCATAGATTTTCTCAATACCTATTAACTTTATCATAAATACCCCTCTTATATCCAATCATTTTACTATATTACAATTTTATTACAAGCTTGTTACATTTATATTACAATTATAACATACTTATTTTAATATGCACATGTTTTCTTGAAAAAACTTCTAATACATTATAGTATATATTTAATGGTAAATAAAGCATAGACTTTTAAAAAAACAAACTATTTGAGGTGAATAGATTGAAAAAGAAATTAATTAGGGAAAACATATTGGAAAAAAGAAGCAAGATACCAGCAAGCAAGCGGGAAACTGATAGTCAGAATATAATAAATAAAATCCTTGATTCTGATTATTATAAAGAAGCTAGTACTATTATGGTTTTTGTTAGTTTCTCAGATGAGGTTAATACACATAACTTTATAAAACAGGCTATTAAAGATGGGAAAAATATTGTTGTACCAATAACTTTCCCAAAAACACATGAACTAAAGCCTTCATTGGTAAAAGATTTTAACGAATTAGAGCCAGGCTATTATGAT
>NZ_JBQDAA010000265.1:0-2678 GCF_052089545.1 Tissierella sp.
GCTTAGATTGTATTCATTACCTTTTACAGTGCTTAAAGGAAGAAATGTTACTCTTCCAAGCTTCTTTTCCTTCAAATAATTTATCATTTCTTTGGCATTATCCTCATTTTCTACTACGACATTTTGGAGGCTCCCACCTAATGCTATATTTATGGCTGTTTCATACTTTTTATCTACTTTAAGTAGGTCAACAACCAAACCATAAAAACCATCATTCTCTATTTTGTCATTTTTTATGGCTATAAGTAAATTTTTAACACTTTTAAAGTAACCTTCATAGCTATTTTGCATATTTTTATATAAATTATAGTTTGACTTTGCTTTACCAAGTTTTATTTCTTTTTCTTTTATTAGTTCAGAATTATCATTTAAATCCATCTGTGTTTTTTTATAATTTTTTTCTAAAAATTTCTTTTTACTATAAAGTTTTTCTAAGCTTTCTTCTAATTCTTTATTCTGATAATTTATAAGTTCTACCTTTTTATCTAAAATTTCTATTTCTTTATATAGTTTTTTATTTTCCCTTTCATACTCTCGTTTCTCATCCTCTATATTCTTGTTAGAAATATCTAAATTATTAAGCTTTCCTTTTTTATCGGCTATTTTTTCATATAACTTGTTTGTATCTCTATTCCTATTCTCTATCTCTTCTTCCAGAGTAGATATATCTTTCTCTATCTCTTCTAGTTGACTTCTACTCTGGGATTGTTCCGAAGTTAGAAGTTCATATTTCTCAAGATTTTCTTCTTTATATGTTTCTAGGGTTTCTAATTTATTTTCCAATTTTAAATTTCCAGAATCTATTCTCTTTATCTCTTCTTTTAATCTTGTGATATTTTCCTTATTAAAACTTTCTCTTTCTGTTAACAATGTTAATTTATTTTTTGATTTATCCCTATCTTCTAAAACTTTTTCTCTTTCAGATCTTAGTTTTTCTATTGTTTTTTCCTCATAGTCCATACTATCTTTTAATTCTTTAAATATACCTTCTTTATTCTCTTTTTTTAAATTATTTTCATCTATGTTTTCCTGAATCCCTTTATTGTTATTTCTAATCTTTTTCCTTTTCTCTTCTAATTCTCTAATATCTCTAATGTATATATTTGCTTCTAAATTTTTTAACTCTTCAAAAGTTTTTATGAATTTATCAGCTTTTTGGGATTCTTTTTTTAACTTTTTATTATTACTTGATATTTCGGAAATTAGATCATTTATTCTAGTTAAGTTGTCTTCAGTATTTTTAAGCTTCTTTTCTGAGTTCTCTTTTTTTGTTTTATATTTTATTATGCCTGCTGCTTCTTCAAATATACTCCTACGATCTTCTGGTTTATCACTAAGTATTTCATCTATTCTACCCTGGCCTATTATAGAATAACCATCCTTACCTATACCTGTATCCATGAACATAGCTCGTATGTCTTTTAGCCTACAAGCACTTTTATTTAGATAGTACTCACTCTCACCAGACCTAAACATTCGTCGAGTTACAACAACTTCATTATATTCAATTGGTATTGTTCTATCGCCATTATCAAAGTATATGCTTACTTCAGCAAAACTTAACGCTTTTCTCCGCCTTGTTCCTGAGAATATAACATCTTCCATTTTGCTACCTCTAAGGTTTTTTATACTTTGTTCTCCTAGAACCCATCTTATAGCATCAGAGATATTACTTTTCCCACTTCCATTTGGCCCTACAATAGCTGTAATATTATCCTCGAACTTTATTTCTGTTTTATCCGGAAAAGATTTAAATCCCTGTAACTCAAGTTTTTTTAAATGCAACACAAACACCTACTTACGTTTTATTTTTTTCATCTCATTAAATATATTTATACTAGCAAAACAGCTTTCCATTTCAATATCTATAATGTTTTTAAACATTTTTTTTGAATATATTTTAATATCTTTAAAATTATAGTTGGATTTTAAGAAATCTATGTTTTTAGACTTTTGACCTGCTATATCCGAAATGTTCTTAGAATTAGAATATATCTTAAGAACTTTACCGTTTGTTTCTATATTAGTAGAATCAATATAGCTACTTAAAACAATTTTAAATATATTAGATTCTACTAATTGCTTGAAAGCAGGGTGGAAAGGTCCATCTACAACATCTTTCCCTAGTTGTATATTCTCAGTTGGCTGCAAACCAACCCTTATAACATTAATATAATTTGTATAGAACTCTACTAGCAAATATGTACACAACTGAACCGCCTTATCTAAAGTAAGTGGACTGTATTTATTTTCCGATCTAAGACTTTCAAGTGCAGTATCCTTAATAACTAAAGTAGGATATATCCTCACACATTCCGGCTTTAAATCTATAAACTTTCTAGCTGTAAATAAAGACCTTTCAAAAGTATCACCTGGAAGTCCAATCATCATTTGCAAACCTAGTTTAAAATTATAGTTCCTAATAAGTTTTACCGCCTGGTAGACATCTTTTGAGTTATGCCCTCTACCACTTTTATATAAGACATCGTCACATAAAGACTGTACACCTAGCTCTATTGTATCAACTTTATAATTTTCTAAGTGTATCAATATCAAGTCATTTATTGCATCTGGCCTAGTTGATAATCTTATTTCATCTACTATTCCTTTATTCTTATATTCTAGAGCAATATTTAAGAATGATTTTTGTTTTTCAATATCTATAGCCGTAAAACTTC
>NZ_JBQDAA010000266.1:0-2676 GCF_052089545.1 Tissierella sp.
GTTAAATGTTTTGAAAAATAAAAGTATATATGAAATTATGAAACATTAATGGAGGTAAAATGAATAGATTAAAATTAATTGCTTGCGATATAGATGGGGTGCTGTTGGAGGATACATTTAGTCCTGTTCTTAGAAATTTAGCCAAAAAGTATAATGTAGATTATACTGCAGAATTGGAAAACAATACCTTTTCTCAGAAAAGAAAAGAGGCTGCTGAATTTTTAAGAAAGTATTTTAAAATATTCAATAAAGTGACAAACGAAGAGATTTTACATGAATATTTTGAAGAACGTAATAAATTTCTTAAAGATGATAGAAATCCAATAATTGATGGAGTTCCGGAATTTTTGAACATGCTAACAACTTTGGATGTTAAATTAGTGTGCTACGGGGGTCTTGATGAGAGTGAGATTGATGATAGATTTAAACCTTATCTAAAATATTTTGATTGCTATATATGTACAAATTCCTTTAGGCCTGGAGTCAAGGAGATTGTAAAAAAATATGACTTACAATTTAATGAGGTTCTATTTATTGATGATGTCAATAGAGTAGCTGAGGAAGCCAAAAAATATAATATTCCCTTTATTGGTGTACCAGCCAGTTATTCTTGGGGATTTCAAAGTAAAGAAATGGAAAAAACAGGAGTAAAGTATACAGTCCATTCTGTTAGTGAAATTTCTAAAAATTATTTAGATCAAATTGATTCTGATAATTCAATTTGGCAAGAAAAGAATTGAGGTATATAGCATTGGATTCTAAATATAAAATAGGTGAAAATCAGTTAGCAAAAATGTTAGGAGATTCTGCAAATCAAACCAGAGAAATGTTGAAAGGAGACTTTTCTGATATTGAGAGGTATATCCTAGAGGTATCGTTTGGAGATATTTATAATCGCTCAGGGCTTGACTTAAGATTAAGAGAAGTTATAACTCTTTCTTCATTGATTTCTCAAGGTGCTTCTTCGGGACAGATTAGGCTTCATATGATCAGTCTGTTAAATTTGGGCTTTGCGAAAGAAGAGTTAATAGAATTAATTATTCAGTGCATACCAAATGTTGGCTTTCCAAAAGTATTAGATGCTGTGACGATAGCTAAGGAAGTATTTGATAGTTAAGATGAATCATGAATTATATTTATTTAATAAGACATGGTGAAACTCTTGCTAATGTTGAAAATGAAATTCAGGGAAAATCAGACTTTCATCTAACACTAAAGGGTAAAATAGCAGTTAAAGAGTTAGCCCTACAGTTTAAAAGAAGAAAAATTAAATTTGATCTGGCCTATTCAAGTGATCAAATAAGGGCAGTTGAGACAAAAAGAATTATTTTATCAACTCTGGGACTGAGTAATTCTATATCTAGGATTGACAAAAGACTTAGAGAATGGGACTTTGGTTCATTTGATGGGAAAGATATTAATTCAGTATTTAATGATATAGTAAAAGTCAATAATATAAGAGACAAGTCAAATTTATTATTAGAAGATGTAGCCAACTATTTGTATGAAAACGATGTTTTAAACGAAGTAGAAAGTTGGGAAAACTTAAAAAAGAGAATCTGGCTGTCATTTTTAAATATAGCCAGACATGTGACAGATAATAATATTTTGATAGTTAGTCATGGTTTAACGATATTAGTTTTACTCTATCTGCTTGATAAGGAAAATTTATATTTTAGAATCATTAAAAATGGATTCGTTGCAGTTATAAAATATGAAAATGGACTTTTTAAAATAGACAAGTTGTTGTCGGACTTCTAAAATCTTTTCTATCATCTGTAATATTGGGTCTGTGTTAACTACAATAGTGATATAGATAAACAGTTAAAAGGGAATTAATTTAGTTCCCTTTTGCTGTTTATTTTAGGATTTCATGCAATTCCTTAACACATTCTAAAGTTGTGATAGGAGACATGCAAATTCTGAAAGCCAATCTATTAATTTTTCAGCGATTTCATAAGAGCTGGACTCTTCTGGAAAGTCAGGAAAAAAGTTTGAGAGAGAGTTGCAAAACAATTTCTTGTGAGATTGAATAAAATCTGTGATATTACCTTTAGAATAACTATTAATCTTTTTGTTTAAAGTGTGTTTTAAAAGTGTATTATCAAAAGTAGAATCGGTTGTAATAAGCGTAGTTAATTGAGATAATAGCTGAATTTTGAAAGAGTCATCTTGTAAGAAAAGTTGTTTAGATGTTGGATAATTAAGTGTAGTTTGAAATGCTAATGAAGCGTTAAAACTCATGTTGCGTTTTCCTTTTATAATTTGGCTTACGGTTGTTTCAGAGAGAAGTTCGACCTCTCCGTCAAAATCATCATAGTAGCCAATTTGATTTTGTAAAATACTTAATTCCTTAAGTTGTTTCCTGATAAAATTACCTAAAAGTTTAGAGTATACTGGTCTGATAGTGTTTTTATATGCCACTGTTGGCTCCTTTCTCTAGTCCATCGACAGAAAGAAACCAGTTAGCTAAGCCGAAAAGAGTATGAAAAAAGCACACCAAAGAAACGGCGAAACTGTATATATAGAGTAAGTCTGTTTAGCGACTGTCTATACTATGAGTTTCGATCCGTCCTCTAGTGCGCACTATTTAGGACTAAATTATTTATTTATAAGGGTGGGATTCCTTATATGAAAATATTATCAAATCTCTAAAACTAAAATTAAGTAATTTTT
>NZ_JBQDAA010000267.1:0-2668 GCF_052089545.1 Tissierella sp.
TTGTTGCAGGGGCCACGTCGTATTCTTTAGACAGCTGGGTGACGGATTGACCAGCATTATAGAAGGCGATAAGGGTTTCTTTAAATTCTTTTGATATAGCATAATCTAAAACCATGTTAAAAGAAGCTTTAAGTGTCTTGATATAAGAATAAGAATAATTTTCTTTATAATATAATTTTTCCAAAATCTCTAAAATAAAAACAGAGTTAACGTCTGATAATAAAGTCTCTTCACTAACTAAACTTCTAATTTTTTCTTTGCGGTATCTCTTAGTGAGGCAGTTTTAGCTTTTACTGTTTCTTCATAAATTGAAAAATACTCATCTTGGACTTCCCAGAAAGTGATTGAAGCTATTTTGTTTTGCTCATCTTCAACTTTTTGTTTTTCTTTTCAAGCTTTGCATCTATTTTATTATACAATAGCCTAGAAGCTTCATTTTGCGCCCTAGAACTATTTTTATCTAGTGTTACTGATACTTTTTTCCTTATCTTGCCTTTTGTATCTGTATAGCGCTCACAATACTTATATTTACCATTTGGTAAATCTTCTACCCACATTTGATTTTTATACCTCATTTCTGATAAAATGGTATAGTAAAAAGCTTGTTAAAAGCCTTTATACTATTTTATAGTTTAAATCCGCCCCTTGTCGTCAAACTTGAGCGGATTTTTTTGTTTATTTAACTACACCATTATTGAATTCTAAAGACATTACCCAGCCGTCAGACATCGTTACACCATCGCCTTTAGCTTGGAAAGTATAAGTTTGACCAGAAGTAAGTTGTTTTGCCATCTCTTTATTCATATTGACTATTGCTTCTGTATCTTCAAATTGGTTATCAGTGAAATTGCCAGCTTCAATTGTTACATCTGTACCTTCAATTGGATTAGCAGTAACGGATGATACTTTACCTTGAAATTCAAGTAATTTACCTTTATATTTATCATCAGCTGCCGCTCCGTTAGATAAATAATCCTTAATCATTTGTTCAAAAGAAACTGGGGTTGCTGTTTCTTTTTTAGGTTCAGCTGTTTTAATTTTAGAACTTGAGGATGTAGAAGATGTAGAAGTTGATGTTCCGCTTGTGCCTTCGTCTCCTCCTCCAAGTGCGCTACCAATAACCGCTACTACGATTACTACAACAATCCAAAACCATATTCTTTTATAAATTGGTTTTTTAGCTTTAGGAGTTTTTCCATTTTCCATAAGTTTATATTTCCTAACCTAGCTTTTAACGAGAATCAAGACATTGCTCGTAGTTTTACTTATTTAATTAGTTCCCAATAATAGCTGGAATTCTTTTTCTGCCATATTAAAGAAATTATGACTTAGATGATATCGATCCAAAAATTGGTAAACATTAATATCTTCAATTACATCAAAATAACTAATGTAATCTACGATATAATCATGCATTTCTTGCTTATTTATACTAACTTTTATTTCATCTTCAAATATTTCAGTGATAGCTTCATGCAGCTCTAAATATTCATTTTTGATGATTGACTCAGCCAATTCAAAAGGTGCATCTGTTATATTCACAAACACATTGAAATATTCATAGCTTCCCCCATTGGCTATAAATATTTCCCAAAGCAGAAGAATCGCTTCGTGGTTTGCTCTAACTTCTTGTGGATTGATTGCATCAAAATATTTTCCACGATGTTTATCTTTATTAATGATATGAATCAATTCATGAGCAACTTCGAAAGGAGTTGCTTCATCAGAATTATAAATCATTACCCTAGCATCAACATTAATAACTGCCGGTAGTGGCATAGATTTAATATCACATATTTTGAATCCACATTTTTCAATTTCTTCAAGGAGATATTCTAAAAGCTCCTGTCTGCTCATAGAAACCTCCTACTTGTCTTCTAGCTCTTATGTTCAAAATGCTCAATTATAGTATTCTCACTTAACAAGTTTATAAAAAAACTCTCATCAGAACGTATCTGCCCGTATGCTTGGGAGGCGATCGATATCTTACATGGTAATTATATTATCTGAACTTCAAAAAAACTACTACTTTAAATAATTCTATTATAGCGAAAACCTCAGTATAAATTGGTATAGACACCCCATAAAAAATTGTGAGAAGTTGCGCGTGATGTAAGACAACACCTTGTCGTGGCTCTCCAGACGGCAATATAGGGGGCGGGGGTACAATTTAAAAATAGTTCGAGTGTTATCGGGCTATTCTTTGTTTGGGGCGTGCTACGGGCTTATTAGAGGTGTTTTAGTTTGTCTCTTTTGGGCTACCGTCTGGGTTAAGATAGCCTTGTTGAATACCCCATTCAACTTGGCCATCATGCCATCGTTGACGTGCCTCATTCTCAGCTTGCTCACGCGCAACCTCGGGTGAGTCTGCAGGTATGCCACCATAACCCGGTATGTATCCATACTGTTCTTGAGCTTGTTTTAACGTGTCTTGTGGTGGTGTTACTCCGTCATCTTGTGTGATAGGTGCTTGCTCGATTTGTGTTGGTTGTTCCTGCGTTTGAGACGTTTCGCTAGGTGTTTCTTTAGACGAACTTGACGTACTATGGTTTGATACCTTTGTAACTGTCGTAGATTTGTGTTTTACTTCCTTTGTTTTCTTACTGGGTTTCGTGGTTACGATAGCAACAACAATTACAAGGATAGCTAATGGCAATATATACCACTT
>NZ_JBQDAA010000268.1:0-2668 GCF_052089545.1 Tissierella sp.
CGTACTACCATTACGTCACGCATTCAGGGTCATCGGTCAATCGTTACCGCCCCGAGCGTTACCTGATGGAAGATAACATTGCAAGATCCTTCGAACAACTGATGATTGAGTGGGGGAGTGAGCAGAAATTTGGCAAATTGATTGCTCAAGAATACTTCAACTCGATTTACCTTGAAACAAACAATCTGGTTCATGCTGACTGTCCGCTGACGGAAGAAGAAAAACTAACCCGTTTAAGCAGTATCTGGCAGCGTGTCGGAACGTAAAAAATAATGCCTTATAAAAAGAGCGACCCTAATCCCTTCAAACGTCTTCTTTTAAAGAATCTCGAAAAGAAAAGGTTTAAACAAGCATTATTACTAATGAAGAGTCGTAACCACTTAATCGACGAGTTTACGGGAACATTTGGGAAGCTAAAGCAAATGTTAAAAATTGAATGAACATATCTACATTATAAAATTTTAGTGGATTGAAATCTGACCAGACAAATAATGTAATGACTATTCAAAAAGGTGACAGTGAATAATCAATCAAAAAAATTACCTCTTATAAGTTCCCTTTTCTTTCCACTTTAAATTACATATAATAATTAACTAAGAAATATGGCAATTATCCTGGCCTATAAGTATAACAGAATAATTATACCTATATTCTTTCATTTTTTATGCATATAAGGATACTTACAATAGCTTTATAGTGCTTTTCGTTCATATTCATTTTTATCCTGGTGGCAATCTTTATTGAAAAGCATTATTAAATCATGTAAAGTAAATACTGATCATTTCCAACTATTTTAATGGAGGCTTACTGTGAATAAATTAAAAAAAGATTATCCTATATATTTAATGTTATTTATAATATTACAGCCAATTCTCGACTGGTTGACATATATAAGTATGGAGTATGCTGAACTTCCTGTCACACCTGGTGTGGTTGTTCGTATGCTTGTTTTGGTGCTGAGTGTTTTTTACTTATTAACAAGAAGGAAAATTTATTTAAGTAAAGGTCAATTTTTATACTTGATTATTATGGCGATGTTTACCTTCTTTCATTTTATAACAAATTATATATTAAAAGAGACTTTTTATCTTATTTCTGAATTAACAGCGCTAAGTAAATCACTTTACTTCATCATTATGTTTTATGTTTTTATGGTTGCTTTTAAAGAATTAAAAAAAAGAAATAAAGTTAATTTATTTCCAAAAAATATAGCAATTGCTGTTTTTCTTATAAATATTGTTATGGTTTTAGCTACGGTAACCGGCACTGGGAAAAGGTCCTATGGTGCACTATATAAAATAGGTCATAGTGGCTGGTTCTATGCTGCTAATGATATAGGAGTCACATTAGCCTTGGCTTTACCTATTATTATGTGGTTTACGTATATTAAAAAAGGTAAAAAATGGATACTATTTAATTGGATAAATACAATATTAACCTTGTTTTCCTTATTTACCATTGGAACTAAAGTGGGTCATCTAGCGGTTATAATCGTGTTAGGTCTTACAGTTATCATATTAGCAATTAAATCTTTTTCAAAGAAAAACATTAACCAGTTTAATAAAGGTCATTTATCTATTGCGGCATTACTACTACTTTTAACTGTGGTATTGACTCCCTACTTACCAGCGTACACAAATAGTGCTGGTCAAATAGCAGCTCTTAGAGAACAAAATGAAGTAAATAAAGATACTTCTGAGACAAATGGTGAGGGTGATTTTGATCAAGATATAAGTGAGGAAGACTACTTTGGAGAGAGCAGTACATCTGAATCTGAGGTTGTCAATGGAGTTATTTATAGCGGTCGTTCTGGTTTTCTGGATCTTCACCAGGACTATTTTGATGAAGCACCTGTGATACAAAAAACTTTTGGCATGGGATACGCTGGTAACTTCGAGCAGTCTCCCAAAGTCATAGAAAGAGATTTCCATGATTTGTTCTTTCAATTCGGCTTTTTAGGATTTGTACTTTACTTCTCACCTTTTGTATATTACGGTTTCAAAGTTCTAATTAGTTTTTGGAAACGAATAGGAGATATACTCGAAATGAAAAATGTAATGTTACTTAGTTCTGTTGCTTTAGGTTTAGGAATTGGATTTTTAGCCGGTCATACCTTAACCTCCCCAGCAGTGAGTATTTATTTGACAATTGTTCTGGCATTTTTAGTTGAGGATAGAATTCACTATAAAGGAGAATTAAAGTAATGAATAATAGTAAACCCAAAATCATCATGATTTCGTCATCAGGTGGGCACTACGAACAGCTCAGTATGCTTAAAAGTTTAGAAGAAATGTATGATTTGGTATGGATCACTGAAAAGACAACGTACAAATCGAAAGCAGATTATTACTTCTTACAGACTGGAACAACTGATAAATTTTATCTTTTGAAGATGATATGGATATCGATTCAATCATTGCATATATGGATAAAAGAAAAACCAGATTTTATTATTTCTACTGGTGCGATTTTAGCAATACCTATCTCATTACTAGCTAAAATATTGAAAAAAAAAGTTATCTTTATTGAATCTTTTGCACGTATAGAGAACAGTTCAAAAACGGGGCGTTTCTTTTACAATTTTGCTGATTTGTTTATCGTTCAGTGGGAAACATTGAAAACAGAATATCCTAGTGCAATATATGGGGGGAGTATCTATTGATTTTTG
>NZ_JBQDAA010000269.1:0-2657 GCF_052089545.1 Tissierella sp.
TAAATTATAATGGTGTTTTATCTGAAGATTTAAATAAAAATACTTATTTAATTAATAGGTCTAAAAATATACTTGATGAGTTATATTTAGAGACTATTAATATATTAGAAAACAATAGAAGTAAATTAGAGTTATTATCTAAAGCACTACTAGAAAAAGAAACTTTACTGGAAGAAGATATTAATATAATAGTATTTGGATCTTAAAATATTTATATTTAAACTTACGCTTGAAAAAAAACAGGAACAGTATATAATAAGATTAAAGAAAGATACTGAAGTGCTTGTGGATCTTTGTAATTCAACCGACATATCAGACACGGGAGTCTGCGTTTAGTATAGGCTAACATGCCTCTATAAAGTGGACGTTAAAATATACTAACAGGAAACCCACCTAAAAATAGGCGGGTGTGAATTATCTAGATATACGGCATTTTGGTTAAACGTCCCATTAAGTTAAAACTTAATGGGACATTTTTTTATTGCTTAGAATATTGTAATTTATATAAATTATAATATATGCCTTCTTTTTTTAACAGTTCTTGATGATTTCCTGTTTCTTTAATTTCACCTTTACTTAAAACAATTATGTTGTCTGCATGTTGTATGGTTGATAATCTATGAGCTATAGCTATGGAAGTTCTTCCTTTAATAAGTTTTTCTAAGGCATCTTGTATAAGGATTTCAGTTTCAGTATCAATATTTGCTGTAGCTTCATCAAGTATAAGGATACTTGGATTATATACAAGGGTTCTTGCAAATGATAAAAGTTGTCTTTCACCTGAAGATAATGTTGAGCCTCTCTCCATAACAGCTTCTTCATATCCATTTTTAAGCCTATTTATAAAATGAGTGGCATTCACATACTCTGAAACTTCTTCTATTTTGCCTCTTTTTATATCTGAATTATTTAATTTAATATTATCTTCAATTGTACCTGTAAATAAAAAGACATCTTGAAGAACAACACCTATATATCTTCTTAATTCATATTTATCTATGTTTTTTATATTAATATCATCTAATAATATTTCACCCTTTTGTATATCATAAAATCTAGTTATAAGATTTATGATTGAAGTTTTACCAGCTCCAGTAGAACCTACAAATGCAACAGTTTGACCAGGGTGTATAACAAAATTGATGTTCTTTAATACCCAATTTTCATCATCATAAGAGAACCAAACATTTTTAAATTCTATTTTTCCTTTGATCTTATCAAGTTTAATTGGATTTTTATCGTTTTCTACAAAGCTGTTGTCATCTAGAACATTAAATATTCTTTCGCTAGATGCCATTGAAGCTTGCAGTACATTATATTTTTCTGCAAGATCCATAATTGGAACAAAAAACTTTTGTAAATAATCAATAAATAAATATAAAACTCCAAATTCTATAACATTTGAAATAACCCTGCCACCACCATAATAAACTAATAATGCAATGCCTATAGATCTTACAATCTCTATAGAAGGTCTTAATAAAGCATATATTTTCATTTGTTTTAAGTTTGTATTTAAATAATCATTATTTATTTTATCAAATTTTTTCTTTATTTTCTTTTCTTTATTAAAAATCTGTATAGTTTTCATACCAGTGAAGTATTCACTTAAGCTAGAATTTATTTTAGCTAATTGAAGTCTTGCAAGCCTATATACGACTCGTATGTTATTTCTAAATACAATAGAAATAACAAGAATAATAGGTAATAGTGCAAATGCTATAAGAGCTAATTTATAATTAAGTTGAATCATAATAATAGTTATCCCTAGAAGCATGAATATATCTTTAAATAAATTTACTAGTACAGATGTATACATTTCATTTAAAGTTTCTGTATCATTGGTAACACGAGTTACAAGTTTTCCTATAGGATTTTTATCATAAAATGATACATTTAAGCTTTGTATATGATTAAAAACCTCTTCTCTAATATTAAATATTATTTTTTGACCTGTATAATTCAATATATATACTTGAATATAGTTAAATAAAAAAGTAAATAAAATAACTAAAAAAAAGTAAATGGCAATCCTATTTATACCTAAGAGATCATCTTTTCTAAAGCTTAGATAGTCATCTTGTTTAAGTTTTATACCATTTGATATGTTACTATCACCATAGTCTACTAGATAGTAGGACCCATTACTTTTTAAAATGTTCTTTAGTCTTACATCTTCTGTTTTTTCTTTTTCACTTTCTGTTAAATTATCTTTTCTTATATACTTTTTATTGTCAAAATTTACTCCTTTATTATCACTTTGAAAAGATGTATCTAGTTCATACATTGCTTTATCTAATACATTTATCTTGTCATCAATAGCTACCTTTAATAAATAAGGGTTCAATAGTTCAAGACCTGTTATAATTAAAAGTATTACAAGGGATAGGAGTAATAGCTTCCAATAAGGCTTAGCATATCCCAGTAATCTTTTTAGAAGTTTTGAGTCATGATTTTTTATAATTTTTTTTTCTTTATCTTTATTTTTATTTATCATATATATTCACCTCCTATTTTTTAACTTTTTCTTCTAATAATTGTTTTTCATACAAATCTTTGTATAAACAATTTAATTTCAATAATATATCATGTGTTCCTCTTTATTTAATTTTACAATCATCTAAAAATATAATTTCATTATCAGATATAATGGTTTA
>NZ_JBQDAA010000270.1:0-2649 GCF_052089545.1 Tissierella sp.
CTTATATGAGTAGTATTACTGGCTCTAAAAACATTGATTTCTATATCTTTAAAAACTTTTCTTTCTTTTATAATATCAACATGATATCCATATGCAGTAGTTGCTCCAGCATTCTTTCTATATAATATCGCACTAATTTTATCATCAGGTAATTTTTCCTCCGATAAAAACTCAGTTTCAGCAACACATCCTGATAATAAGAAAACTACTACAGAAAAAACAAGTAATATTTTATATTTCTCCTAATTTTTATTTTTATTGAATTCTTCTAATGCCTTTCTAGTCCCATCTTCTGCTGCTTTCGAAACTATAAAATAAATAATTGGTATTACTATTAATGCTAGAAAAAATGTCATTTTTAAATCTCCCCTTAATTCTCTAGAATTTATTATTAATCTTCCACTATTTCCATTGTCTCATATATAGATTCAATTAAATCTATATCTATTTTATCATCTAAAACTTTGTATGCTTTATATTCATCATTTGGATGTATTTTAGTTACTCTACTTCCCTTATCTTCTTCAATTATGTATCCTAAATATAGCCTAATATATCTTCCATTATATATTTCAATACCTAAGGTATCAGAGTTTTTATCAGATAACCATATCCGTCTTCTGTCACCTTGTAAAGAATACCATTTATCATCATTTATCCTTTTATATTCTAAAGTTTTAAAATAACTTATTAATTTATTCATTTTTTCTTTATCAGTACTATTAGCTATTTCACGATCATTAATATCCATTGATATATAATCAAATTCAGTATCATCATAATATTTAAGTGCTATTTTATTGAAACTTTGTGATTTAAAATATTCAGTGAATCCTTCAAAACCATCATAATTTAAATACATATAAAAGATAGCAAAAATTAAAAACGAAATTATAGGAACAATTACCTTACCTCTATTCATGCACATCCCCCCATAAGTTATTTCTAATTCCATTATATAGGAAAATAAGTTCTATTTGAAGGATAAAATTATAAGACATAGGATCACTCCTATGTCTCATAATTTAAAATATTATTTTTTGTTTTTCTTTCTTAAAGCTAAAATAGATATAAACTCAAATGCAATATTTGCTGCAAGTAATGTAGTTATTTCATTACTATCATATGAAGGAGAAACCTCTACTACATCAAATGCTACAAAGTTTAAATCTTTTAAATCTCTTATCATTTTTAATGTTTCATATGAAGTAAATCCACCAACTTCTGGAGTACCTGTACCTGGTGCATATGCAGGGTCTACAAAATCTATATCAAATGAAAAGAATACTTTGTTGTCTCCTACTCTTTCTTTTATTTGTTTTATTGTTTCTTCAAATCCCATTTCACGTACCTTATGAGCAGGTATTACTTTTAGACCTAATTCAGCTGCCTTTTTAAATTCATCTGCATCATACAGTGAGCCTCTCATTCCTACTTGAATAGAAGTATGTGGATCAATTAATCCTTCTTCTATTGCACGTCTAAAAGGTGTCCCATGATTATAAGGTTCTCCAAATACTTCTTCATTTATATCAGCATGAGAATCAAAATGAACTAATGAAACTTTGCCGTGTTTTTCTGCTACTGTTCTTAATTCAGCTAGAGTTATTGAATGATCTCCACCTAAAACTATTGGAGTAACTCCAGCATCTAATATAGGTTGTAATTCATTTTTTATATTTTCATAAGTAGGCTTAATATATCCTGGAACTACATTGATATCTCCATAATCTCCACCTTTTAATTCTTCTAATATATTAACCTCTAAAATAGCATTATTAGGTTTCATCATAACAGAAATATTTCTTATGCCATTTGGGCCAAATCTAGAGCCAGATCTAAAGGAACTTGCTGTATCAAAAGGTATTCCTACGATAGCAAAATCTAGTCCCTCTAAGTTTTCTATTCTTTCCATCCTCATGAAATTTCCCATATTACAAAATCTAGGGGATGAAAGTGCACTTGCTGGTTGTTTTATATCTTTATTATTCATGTAAAATCCTCCTAATGTTTTATTTGTATTTCATTATATCATTAGATAAATAACATTTCACTTTTAAATATTAAATAATAAAAACAGAAATATTTAATATATATTATTAATAACTATTAATATAAAACAAAAAAGGGGATGAGTTATATGAATTTGATTGTAGTTAGTATTGTTTTTGTTTATTTAGGTATTATGCTTTTTATAGGCTGGTATGCTTCTACCAAAATTGATAGTAATGAAGATTTTATGGTTGCAGGTAGAAGACTTGAACCCATAATGATGGCAGGAACTCTTGCGGCAACTGAAATTGGTGGAGGTAGTTCTATGGGTGTTGTAGAAAAAGCATATGGTGATTGGGGTATGAGTGCTATTTGGTATGTGCTTACAATGGCTGTTACTTTTATTGTACTTGCTTTTGTTGCACCCAAACTTCGTGATGCTTTGGTTAAAACTGTTCCTGAATATTTTAGAAGAAGATATGGTAAAGCCCCTGGAATAGTTACAGCAATTATAATGATACTACCTTTAATTGGACTTACTGCAAGTCAAATAATTGCATCTTCCGCTATTCTTTCAGTTATGATTGGAATAAAATATAGTTTAGCTGTAGTTATAGTTTCAGTAGTTGTTACTACATACTCAGTTTTAGGAGGACT
>NZ_JBQDAA010000271.1:0-2645 GCF_052089545.1 Tissierella sp.
GATCTATTATATAAATATGCAGATAGAATCCTTGTAGTTAGTGATGGACAAATAGTTTTAAATGGTAGAGCTACGGAGGTTTTTTCTAACCCTAAACTAGAGGAATATGGGGTTGCAAAACCTAATAGCCTAAAGCTGGGACTAAGATTAAAAGAGAAGTTTAATTTGGAAGCTTTGCCATGTTCAGAAGATGAAATTTTGTCTATATTAAAGTCTAAGGATTTAAGAAACAATAACTTTGATTGTAATCAAGCTTTAGGAGAAGTTAAAAATGCTTTTGTCGAAGTAAATAATATTTCCTATACCTATCCTAAAAATAAAAAAGATTCTATTAAAAATATAAGCCTATCCTTTGATAAGGGCAAAGCTTATGGAATTATTGGACAAAATGGGGCTGGGAAAACTACCTTGGTCAAGGCAATTTGTGGATTATTAAAGCCTGGTAAGGGTTATATTAAATTAAATAATAATAATATTGCAAAACTTCCAGCTTCTAAGAGGTCTGAATATGTTGGATATGTTTTTCAAAACCCAGATGATCAGATTTTTCTTTCAACTGTTAGGAGTGAAATACTTTACACGAATAAAAAAGAAGAAGTGGATGAAGAATTGTTCTTAGATATTATCAAACTATGTGGTTTAGAAAATGAACTAGATAATCACCCTTATAATTTATCCTGGTCAACTAGGAAGTTTGTAGCTATCGCCACCTTACTATATTTAGACCCTCAGGTGGTTATCTTTGATGAACCTACTGCTGGACAAGACATATTTGGAAATAGGAGACTTAAGTCAATTATTGAAAAATTAAAGGAAAGAGGAAAAATCATTATTATTATAACTCATGATATGGAATTTATTACAGATGGTATAGATGAAATTATAGTTATGAATAGGGGAGAAATTTTAAAACAAGGTAGGCCTGAGGTAATATTAACTTCCCCTGATCTTCTAGAAAAAGCCTCTTTAAAACAACCCTATGTTCCTTCTGTTTTAAATAAGCTAGGTGGGAAAGGCAGAGGTATTATAAGAATAGAGGAACTTATCGATAGTTTAAAATAAAGACCTACTATCAACATGCTAAAGAAGGTGCTGCCATTGCAGCTTGTAGAAAAATCTGCAGCTGATTTTTACAATCTATTTGGATAAGTAAAAAATCTTTAAATTTAATAGTTGCATAACTATGTTATAACTATGTGAAAGATATCCCCTCTTTTATAAGTCTAAAGCCTATAAAAGAAATGATTCATCAACTATACAAGTTGAGTCATATGAGCTAAAAAGACTTATATTGGAAGGACAAAATAAAACTTTTTAAAATCTACTAGCAAAAAATCAAGACTTAAGCTTTAAGTATCTTGAAAGTAGCCTAAAGTCAAATTAGCCTAGAGTTATATAAAGTAGATGAGGGATACAACCAAGCTGGAGAGATATTAGCAGACGAAAATATTTTTTATGAGTTGATGTGGCAAGATTCGGAGATATTATTAATATAATATTAGATAGATAAACTTTTGTTGACATATCCATATTAGACCAATACGAAAAAGTCATGACTATGTATCGTAAGTATTACCAATATGAAGAAATTAAAGGAGACTTACGTGTAAAAGTAGAAAAAGTCCCAGAAGAAGTCTTTAGGGAGGCAATCGCCAACGCATTGATTCATAGGGTTTGGGATATAGATACTCATATTCGTGTAGCTATGTACGAAAATCTAATTGAAATAATATCTCCGGGCGGGCTACCAAAGGACATGACCAAGGAAGAATACCTTGATGTGCAAATATCTATCTTGAGAAATCCAATAATAGGAAATATATTCTTTAGGCTTCACAATATTGAGAGATTCGGAACTGGTGTCAAAGGAATTAACAACTCATATTCTCAAAGTGAGGTAAAACCTAGATTTGAAGTATATGAGAATTCGATAAAGGTGGTAACTCCAGTAATGAAAAAAGAACTAACCTTAAGTGATGATGAAAAACTTATATATCAATTTTTTTCAAGTAACAGGAAACTTTCAAGCTCCGAGGTGGTTGAATATGCTGGATTTGGAAAGACAAAAGTTGTTAAACTATTAAAGTCTTTAGTAGACCAAAGCTTCATAAAAGTCGAAGGAAGAGTTTGTGGTACTAAATATACTTTGTAACAATCTAAATTACAATATGTTCTAAGAATCTTTTTTTTATAAACCTAGATTGAAAGCAATAATATTGATATAGCATATACTTGTTTTGCAACTGGGGAACGTGTCATAATAGTGATGGGTGCAGTTTGTGCTATAAAATCAAGGGTTTCAGGAACTTTAAACAAATATATTTCGTGCATTGCTTAGAGTAATTAGAATCTAATTGTTGTAAGCAGTGTATGAGAAGTAAGGATTTTGGTATTTTAATAATTTACAATTATTTAGTATAATTATATTTAATATGGTAACTAGTTACGCATATGTGGATTTATGCGACAAAGGTTAAATAAATTGACAATGAAGTTTTAATTTGGAAGGAGCGATTAAAATGGATAATAAAATTACAGTAAAAAGTAATTTGTATGATATTCCTGTTATATTTAGTTATCCCAAGGTAGGTAAAAAATTTCCTACAGTTATTTTGTGTCATGGAACGGGGTCTAGTAAAAATGAA
>NZ_JBQDAA010000272.1:0-2636 GCF_052089545.1 Tissierella sp.
TGAATTAAATGTTAAGCTTAGAAGAGGAGACCCAGCTGATGCAATAATAAAAGAAACAGAAAAAGAAGACTATGATCTTGTAGTCATGGGAAGTAGGGGTCTTGGTACTTTTTCAAGAGCAATACTTGGAAGTGTTTCAAATAAAGTTTTAAATCATGTAGAAACAAATGTATTAATAGTAAAATAAATATTAAACATAATAAATATATATAAATAAATTAAGAGTATTACTTAAAAATATAAGGGAGGAATAAAAGAATGAAAAAGATTTTAGTAACTACGGATGGATCAAAAAATTCTGAAAAAGCATTACTAGAAGCTAAGAAATATGCAGGAACTTTCCATGCAAAACTAGATATACTAAGTGTAGTAGACAATTCATTTTTATACGCTTATATGGAAGAAAAATATTATTCTCTAGGAAGGACAGAAGAAGAACTGGATAAATTTGGAGAAGAACTTTTAGAAGAGTCACTAAAATTATTTGATGATTTTGAAGGTGAATTAAATGTTAAGCTTAGAAGAGGAGACCCAGCTGATGCAATAATAAAAGAAGCAGAAAAAGAAGATTATGACTTAGTAGTCATGGGAAGTAGAGGTCTTGGTACTTTTTCAAGAGCAATACTTGGAAGCGTATCAAACAAAGTTTTAAATCATGTCGAAACAAATATATTAATAGTTAAATAAGATTTTAATATTAAATTATTAGTTTTAAAAGATATACAAAATAATATATGCTTAGAAGAAAAGCCTTGAAACTTTTGTTTTAAGGCTTTTTATATATAATGTCAATTTTTCTAAACAAAAGAAAGTAATAAAACTGGGAGTGAGATCTTGGGAGAAAATAAGAGAGATAAATCAAAAATTATTCGTTTTATTCCTTTAATTATTATGATAAGTCTATTTCTATTTTTTTCATTAAATTATAGGAATATATCTACTGAAGATATTTTAAACTTTACACCTTCCAACTATTTTCTAACAGCTTTTGTAATAATTCTTATTTATGCAGTAAAATCAATCTCAATGTTTATATCTCTTAGTATTATATATATAAGTGTAGCCATAATATTTCCAAGTTTTTGGGCTATAGCTATAAATATTGTAGGTTTAACAGTTTGTATGACTATTCCATATTTTATAGGTAAATTTTCTGGAAGAGGCTTGTTAGATAAAGTGGCGTCTAAATATCCCAAGGTAAAGAATATAATAGAAATGAAAGAAGATAGGGAATGGTTTTTTGTCTTTATTATAAAAATATTAGGATTTATTCCAAATGAGCCAAGTAGCTTAGTATTTGGAAGTATTAATACAAAATATGGAACATATGTAACAGCAGCAGTTTTAGCAAAAACTCCCTCAATGATAGCTACAACTCTTTTAGGTTCCAATATAAACAATCCTGGAACACCAGAGTTCAAATGGTCTATTATAATTTCAATAATTATATTTATAGGTATAGGAATTTTTTATAGGAAAAACAAGGATAAGTTTAATTTATAATATTTATATAAATATAGAAAACTATTACAAGGATTAAAGATTTAATAAATCAATCCTATAGTTAAGAGTAAAACAAAAAAGCTAGATTTTCTATTTTTTTAGAAAATCTAGCTTTTAATCAATATTCGATTTTGTATAATCTTAAAGAATCTGTAAAGATTATAACAGATGCAAGATTTGAAGTTGTATTATCTTGATCAAATCTAGGTGATACTTCAGCTATATCAAAACTAATTGATTTTCTAGACCTAAGTATATATTTTAAAAAGATTAGTACTTTCTCTGGATCAAGCCCTAGGGGCTGCGGTGCACTTACACCAGGAGCAAAAGCAGATGAAAAAACATCAGAACAAACTGTAATATATATATGATCTTGATCTTTTATAAAATCATCTAATCTTTCAATCATAGGATAATAATCTGTAGTGCTAATATCTTTTGCTAAAATATATTTTACTCCTAGTTCTTCAGCTGTATTAAAAAGACTTAAAGTATTTCCATGTTTTTGAATTCCAAGACAAAAATAAGAGTAATTAATGTTTTGGGCATCCGTTAAATCAGCTATTTGTTTAAACATAGTTCCAGATGTTCCGCCTTTTGGATAAGGTCTTAAATCAAAATGGGCATCAAAATTTATTATTCCTATATTATTTTCTTTACCCTTGTCCTTTAAATGTCCTAATATTCCTTTATAGTGTCCAAAAGCAATTCCGTGACCTCCACCTAAAAGTATAGGAAAAAGATTTAAATCCAATAGCTTTTGAACGGCTTTAGCAAGCCCATCTTGTGCATCCTCTAGTGTGGAATTTTCGCAACAAATATTACCAGCATCAAAGAGTGCTATATCCTTAGAAAATTGGCAAGGAAGATTAGCAAGTTCTCCTCTAATACTATCAGGACCATTAGCAGCTCCGGTTCTTCCTTTATTAAACTTTACTCCAGCATCACACTTATATCCTAAAAAAGCAAAGCCTAATTTTCCTTGAAAGGGTTTTAGATTTTCATTGTTTAAGTCGAGTATTTCTACCCACTGATGCCATCTAAAGCTATCAAAATCATCTTCGCTATCTATTCTACCTTCCCATTGGGAATTATCTACTATATTATAAGTTTTATTAAACATATTTATCTCC
>NZ_JBQDAA010000273.1:0-2615 GCF_052089545.1 Tissierella sp.
CCCATAGAAATTTAGAGATTAAAATGTGGGCTGTGTTTGACGCTTACTTATATAATCAATAGCCTTTTTTATATGAAGACTAAAAGCTGTATTTTCTAAAACTGAATTTTTTCTAGGACAATGATCTTCCCATAAGTTAGTAAGTAGAGATAGATGATGTTTAATAATATGTCTAGGTTTATAGATTATATTCTGTACATTATCTTTATCATAAGAATAAGGTCCAAAAATAAAAAGATTTTCACAAGAATTCCTAGGGCATATGGTAGAAGCTGTAAAAAATATATCTTTTGAAACCATTATAGTAGCTGTGTTTATACTGTTTTTTTGCTTTAGTATTGAAAGAAATTTATTTTTAATATTATAGTTTTTTAAATACATATGTAATCTTTTATCATATCCAAATGAATGTATTCTAGTTCCATGTGATGAAATAGCTATTATTGGCAGATGAGTAGCCAAGTTGAAACTTTCCAAAGTTTCTTTTATTCTAAGTTTATCCAAATTAGTACAACTCCTTCTATGTCAAAATGCTTTTATATAAATATAGTAATAAAATATAAATACTGTCAAAGACTCATGTAAAAAGAAATGATAATATAGCTCATGTTGATAATGATTATCAATTATATCAAATAAAGATAATAAAAGAAAGAGGGACTTATTTTATGAATAGGAGTGTTAGATGATTAATATAATTTTATTTCTAGTTTTAATTACCTTATCAGTAGTATCAATATTTACTGGTGTTAGTGATATAGGTGTTCTAGATATTTTAAGTTTAAATAGAGAAGGGCTACAAATAATACTTTTAACAAGATTGCCAAGACTTATAAGCATTATATTTGCAGGAGTAGGAATGAGTATTTCAGGATTGATCATGCAGCAGATTAATAGAAATAAGTTTGTTTCACCGACTACTGCAACCACTGTTGATTCGGCTAAGCTTGGTGTTCTAGTTTCCATATTATTATTTAATGGAACTAGCGCAATAGAAAAGATGTTTATTTCATTTTTGTTTGCAGTAATGGGTACATTTCTGTTTATGCATATCTTGAAGAAGATTAAGGTTAAAAATGATATTTTTATTCCGCTTGTTGGAATGATGCTGGGTAGTATTATTGATTCTCTAGCTACCTTTTTAGCTTATAGCAATGATTTGGTACAAAATATATCTATTTGGCTACAAGGAGATTTCTCTATGATAATTAAGGGAAGATATGAGCTTTTATACATAAGTGTTCCATTAATTATAATTGCATTTATATATGCAAATAAGTTTACAGTGGTAGGAATGGGTGAAGACTTTTCAACAAATCTTGGTTTGAATCATAATAGGATTGCAAACTTAGGGATAGGAATAGTAGCCCTTATAACATCATTAGTTGTTATAACAGTTGGTAGAATACCATTTCTAGGTCTTATTATACCCAATATTATTACAATTTTTATGGGTGATAATATGAAGAAAAATATAATACCTACAGCTTTATTTGGTGCTACATTTCTACTTGCTAGTGATATTGTTGGAAGAATTATTATATATCCTTATGAAGTATCTATAAGTTTAATCGTAGGGCTAGTAGGAAGCATTATATTCCTCTATTTATTGATAAGGGGGAATAAATAAGATGAAAAAAAGAAAAATATATATTTTGACTGCTTTAGGCATAATCTTAATATCCTTATTCTTATTTTTAGGGCTTAAAAGTACCAATTGGAGATACTTACTTTCAAAACGTACTCCAAAGATTATAGCTATTCTAATAACTGGAATATCTATATCACTATCATCTTTAATATTTCAAACTGTAACAAATAATAGAATACTTACGCCGAGTATCCTTGGTTTAGATTCACTTTATATGCTAATACAAACATTAGTTGTATTTCTATTGGGTTCAAGTAGCATATTTATAAGAAATTCTAGTATAAATTTCTTTGTCACTGTGATACTTATGTTAATGTTTTCTAGTGTTTTATATAAATTTTTATTTATCAAGGAAGATAGTAATATATTAAAACTACTACTAGTTGGGATGATACTTGGTACACTTTTCCAAAGTATATCTTCTTTTATGCAAATGATGATAGATCCAAATGAATTTATGCACATACAGGGAAAAATGTTTGCAAGTTTTAATAATGTAAATACAAACATATTGGCACTAACAAGTTTAATTATAGGATTTGTAGTCATATATTCGTTTAAATTCACTAAAATCTTAGATGTATTAGCTCTAGGAAGAGAACAATCAATTAACCTAGGTATAGATTATGACAAGATAATAAAAAGATTATTATTTATAGTTTCAATCTTAGTTTCAGTTTCTACTGCTCTAGTAGGACCAGTAACATTTTTAGGATTACTTGTGGTTAATTTAGCACGTGAAGTTATGAAAACATTTGAACATAAATATCTCTTTATAGTCTCATCCTTACTTGGCATAGTTTTTCTAATAGGAGGACAGTTATTGATAGAAAGAATATTTAACTTTGGAATACCAATTAGTGTAATTATCAACTTTATAGGGGGAGTATATTTTATACATCTATTGTTAAAGCAATCTGGTAATATGTCAAGAGATAATTTCTAAGTAAAAGAAAAGAAACTA
>NZ_JBQDAA010000274.1:0-2591 GCF_052089545.1 Tissierella sp.
TCGCGACCCTCGCCTTGGCAAGGCGATGCTCTACCACTGAGCCACTTCCGCATACCATTTTACTTGGTGCCCAAAGCCGGAATCGAACCAGCGACACGTAGATTTTCAGTCTACTGCTCTACCGACTGAGCTATTTGGGCATATTATCTTACTTTACTTGCAGTAAAATATTCGGTTACTTTGCTTTACTTTAACTAGCGGACTTAGTGATTCACACAAAACAGAAATTCACTGTTTTGGTTCTCTACTTATACCGACTGAACCGCTTAAATATATGTAATACAATGAATGTTTTTGACTACATTAGTTAGTATACATTATATTTTTTTAAATGTCAATCATAATTTTTTTTAATTCTTCTTCATCAAATTTATGCTTTGTATTACAAAAATGACACATAACTTCTGCTCCAGAATCTTCTTCTATCATAGCATTTATTTCTGTTTTTCCTAAGCCCTTTATTACTTTGACAATCTTTTCTTTAGAACAGTCACATTTATATTCTATATCTTTTTTTTCTAAAATTTTCATTTCAAAGTCTTCAAATATATTATTAAATATATCTTCTGGACTTAAACCTTCATCTATTAAAGCTGATACCGGTTTTATTTCTTTTAATTTATTTTCAAGTAATACTATATCTTCTTCAGTACAACCAGGTAATAGTTGAATAATATATCCTCCTGCTGCTTTCACACTTATATCCTTATCAACTAAAACTCCAAGACTTACAACAGATGGTTGTTGTTCAGAATAAGCATAATAGTGAGCAAGATCTTCTGCTATCTCTCCTGATACGAGTTTAGATATCCCTACATAAGGTTCTTTAAGTCCAAGATCCATTATTATAGTTAATGTACCATTATTTCCAACCAAACCCCCAACATCAAGTTTACCATCTTTTCTACTAGGTAAATCTACTGATGGATGCATTATTTCTCCCTTTATAGTTCCATTGTTTCTAGCTACTACTAAAATATTTCCTCCAGGTCCTTTTCCGTTTATTTTAAAAGTTAAGACGTCTTTTTCATTTTTCATCATAGCGCCCATTAAAACACCGGCAGTTAGACTTCTACCTAGAGCTGCTGTTGCTGTAGGTGAGGTATTATGAATTTTTCTTGATTCTTCTACCATAGCTGTAGTTTTTGCTACAAGCACTCTGATTCTTCCTAATTTATCTGTACCACGTATTAGATAGTCTTTCACAATACAAACCTCCTACAAGTAATAAAGCCCCTATATAGGGGCTTTTAAGCTTCTAACATTATGTCAAATAGATCTTATAGTTTAGTTACATTAGTTGCTTGAGGGCCTTTTTCTCCTTCTACTACTTCAAATTCAACTTGGTCGCCTTCGTCTAAAGTTTTGAATCCTTCTGCTTCAATTGCTGAGTAATGTACGAATACATCTTCTCCATTGTCTCCTGAAATAAATCCAAATCCTTTTGTTGCGTTAAACCACTTTACAGTACCTTTTTCCATTTTCCATTCCTCCAATAACACTTTTTAATAAAATACTTTTAATCAAGATGAATTGTTCATCTAGTTATGTATAATATCACAACATACTACTATAGTCAATTATTTACCTGCTTTAAAATAAGTTTTCTATTACTTTTTCTATCACTTTATTGAAATACAGTTAATTCTTTCTGTATCTTTCTTAGGTCTATCAAAGGTGAAGCAATCATACATATGATTTGTTTTGAAACCTGCTATTTCTAAGGCCTCTAATATTTCATCAGTTTTATAAGCCCTTTCCCTATGATTTTCATCAAACCTTTTATATCGGTCCCCTTCTTTTAGAAAAAACGTTAGATAAAAATCACATATATTCGAGTTCGCATCAAAAAAGTTCTCCCAAGAATAAAATATATCTTCCCTATCTTCTATAAATATATTGTTTCCAAGAATATTTTCAAGTTTATAGAAAGAGTTAATATCGAATATAAATATACCTCCATCTTCTAAATGTTTATATACATTTTTAAAAGTATCTATAAGATCTTCTGAATCTAATATATAGTTTATACTATCACAGATTGATATCACAGAATCAAACTTTTTATTAAATTTAAAATCCACCATGTTCTGTTTTAAAATTTTTACATTCTTATATCTACCCACTTTACCATATGCTTTTGACAACATTTCTTCAGATAAATCAAATGCTGTAAGCTTGTACATGTTTTCCGCAAGATAATATGATAAATTCCCAGTCCCACAAGCCATTTCTAATATTTCTTTGGGAAGCTTGTCGTATTTTTCAAATATCTCTTCAATATAGTTAAACCATTTTTCATAATCAAAATCATTCATAAGTTCATCATATATTTTTGCAAATTTATTATATATATCCATCCTTACTCCTCTTTTGTTTTCTTTTTCTTTTTTCTAGAAGTCATAATTCCGCCTATCCTACCTGACTCTTTAGCAGTTAAGCCTCCCCATCCTAAATCTTCAATTTTTTCTAATAATCCTAGTTCTTCTGCTATTTCATATTTTAATATATCATCTTTTGTAAGTTTTTTTTTCTTCTTTTTTTTCTTTTTAATTTTATTTATATCAACATTTTTCATAACCATCCCTCCT
>NZ_JBQDAA010000275.1:0-2565 GCF_052089545.1 Tissierella sp.
TTCTATAGATAAACAGAATATATCATTTTTCTTTGAATACTATTTATCATAGAAGGAGTGATTGTTTTGAATAGTATTTTAACGATAACACTATATGGTTTCATAGTTGGAATGATTGGAACTGGTCTTGGAGGAGTCTTATCAATATTTATAGGAGAAAGTAAAAGATTCTTTAGTTTTCTTTTAGGGGTTACGGGTGGATTTATGATGTTTATAATTACCTTTCATTTGCTTCCCGAATCTTTTGTACTCGGAGGACAGTGGATCACCTTTATATCTGTAATGATTGGTGCATCTTTTGTTATATTTATACAATATGGACTAAAGTTTTTAAATAGGTCTCCACTAGTAATAAGTGGACTTGTCCTTGGCTTAAGTATAGCAGTGCATAATTTTCCTGAAGGACTTGCCCTTGGCTCAAGCTTTTTTTCTATGAGAGAGTTTGGACTTACTCTTTCTTTGGCTATGCTTCTTCATAATATTCCTGAAGGACTTGCAATAGCTATACCATTAAAATCTAAAGGAGTAAATATATTTAAAATAATTCTTTTTACAATGCTAACTGGTTTTCCAACTGGTATAGGTACATTTTTAGGAGCAAGTCTTGGCATGCTTTCTAATACTTTAATAGCTTTTTGTTTATCATTTGCAGGAGGAGCTATGTTATATATTATTGCAGATGAAATACTTCCTGAAGGAAAGAAACTCTACTTAGGTAATTTATCTTCTATAGGGGTAGTTATAGGCTTTTTAATTGGAATATTTCTATATTTCAAATAAAAAATATAGACCTTGAAAGATCTATATTTTTTATTTGTATCTTGTATTTTATTTTATATTATATTATTTTAAATATCAAATGTAAAATTGGTGCAGCTATTAAAATACTTAAAATAACTCTTTCAATCCAAATAATAACATAATCTTTTAAAGTTAAAGGTATTTCTGTAGCCATTATACAAGGTATTGATGCTGAGAAAAATAATATCTCTGAAACACTTACTATAGCTATTAAGAACTTAGTAATTAAAGGTGCCTCTGTTACTAAAAGCGCAGGTAGAAACATCTCAGCTATACTAAGTGAAACTGCCTTGGCTGCAAGTAGTGGCGCTGGAATTTTAAAAAGTGCCATAAAAGGATAAAATATATATCCAACTACATCAAATATAGGAGTATGATTTGCAAGCACTATTCCTATTACACCTATGGACATAAGTAATGGCCCTATTGAAAGAGCAAGTCCTATACCATCCTTTAAAGTAGAAACTACACCTGCTATTACTGATGGTCCATTATCAAAAGCTTCCATAGCTTCATTATATGCCATAGTAAATCTTTTACCTTCAGGTTCTTCTTCTCTTTGACCTTCTTGATCCATATAAAAAGTATCAGGCTTTTTACTTAGTGGATATATCCTCGCCGTAATAGCTGTTACTAAAAATGTAATTAGTATAGTTATCCAAAAATATAATAGCCAATAATTCATTATATCAAGAGTATTTGCCACTATAACCATAAAAGTAGCGGAAACAGTAGAAAATCCTGTAGCTATAATAGCTGACTCTTTTCCTGTATATTTTCCTTCTTTATATACTTTGTTTGTAATAAGTAGTGCTAAAGAATAACTTCCTACAAATGAAGCTACAGCATCTATAGCAGACTTTCCAGGTGTTTTCCAAGCTTTACTCATAACAGGCTTCATAAATACTCCAATAAATTCCATAAGTCCATAATTTATTAAAAAGGCCAGAAATATAGATCCTAGTGGTACTATTGTTGTTACAGCTACTACTATCTTTTCAAATATAAAGGGAATAACATCGGGTGCCATTAAAAAAGCAGGTCCCTTATTTAAAATTGCCATGACTACAAATATAATTCCTAAAAGTTTTAAAAATGAAAATATTGTAGTTGAGGTGTTTTTATTCCATGTCCCTTTAGCAAATGGAAGTATTGCACCTAAAATTACTATTATTCCACCATATACTGGTGAAAAATATGGGATGGTTCTAATTAAGTTTACCATATGATCTAATGGTATGGAGCTATCACCATTTATTTTTATTGGAATAAAAAACATAAATATACCTACAAATGCATATAACAAAAATTTTATTAGTTTTGTCCCGTCTAGTTTTATCTCCATATATTACTCCTTTTTTCTATAAGAAAGGATTGTAAAACCATTTCTAATCTTACAATCCTTTTTTATAATTTATTTTACATTCTCATCCATTAGTTTTTTAACAAGTGATTCATCTGCAACATAAGGAAGAGTTATATGGTCTGTATCTTTAAAGTCATTATTATACTCTATAACAGTTTCAATAGAATGATCATTTCTAGCCCAAGCTCTTCTTGCAACTCCACCCATTACATCCCATGGCATAGCAGTTGAAAGTATAGTATCTACTCTTTCTGATCCGTCTAAGACCATTCCAAAACCACCATTTATAGCTTTACCTATACCTACTCCACCACCGTTGTGTAGAGCTATAAGACTCATACCTCTAGCTGCATTTCCTGCAAAACATTGTGTTGCCATATCAGCCATCATATTACTAC
>NZ_JBQDAA010000276.1:0-2556 GCF_052089545.1 Tissierella sp.
CTTCAATAAATATACTGACATCATTGTGTGGACAATAAAATATATTAAAATCATATTTATTGTTTCCATCAGATATTTTTATATTTTTCTTTTTATTTAAAGATATATTTTCAAGTTCGCCTTGGGCACCATTTGCAAGCATAAGATTAAAATCTTGTACTTTCCCATAACTATGAGTTTCTATGTCACCTTTAAATTCATAAATTTCAAAAGGTTTTAAGTTTATAAAGCTTTTGTAGTCATGACTTAGTTTTAAATCACCATCAAGAGTTGTAATCCATCTTTTAACACCTTCAAGTTTTGTAAAATCAGACTCTGAAAGCTCAACACTTGCTGAACTTATCCTAAAATAAAAATCTCTTTTTTTATAATCAGAGTCTTCTGGATAAATATACATCTCTGTCGTCTTGCCTCCTGACCAATTGGAAACTTTATAATCTTCTTTTTTTATTATATTTACATTATATTTCAAATCTTATCACTCCAAATTATCTATTTGTTTTTCTTCTAATCTTTTATCTGTATATTCTTTTAATAGCTTTTGGATAACTGAAAACAAGGGTACAAATATTATTATTCCCAAAATTCCCATTAGGCTACCTCCAAGAGTTACAGCAGCTAAAATCCACACTGATGAAAGTCCAGAGGCCTTTCCTACAACTTTTGGGAATATAAGATTTCCTTCAACTTGCTGGAGTACAAAGAAAAGTATTATAAAAAATCCAGCCATTTTTGGGTCTTCTACAAATATTAAAAACGAACCTATTACAAGTCCAATAAAAGATCCAACTATAGGTATAAATGCACTTATGGCTATTATTATACTAACCATTAAAGCATAAGGAAAACTAAATATCATCATAGTAATAAAAAACATAGCTCCAAGTGCTATAGCATCAAGTGTTTGACCTGTTATAAACTGTGAAAAAGATTCCCTCGTTATATCACCTATATATAAGATTCTTCTTGTTACATTTAAAGGGAAAACAGAATAAAGAAGTCTTTTTAGACTTTTAGTAAGTTCTTCTTTTTGTAGTAAAAAATATACTGAAAATACAAAACCAAGTCCAAAAGATATAAGCCCTCCTACTACGGAAGAAAAAACATTAAATGTAGAATCAAGCCAGTTTAATAGTCCACCTTTTACAAAGGAATAAATACTATTATTTATATCATCAAAATTAATATCTTGAATTAGATCATTTATCCTAGAATATTTTATTGAACTGCTCTTTATATACTCTTGAATATTTTCCCAATATGCAGGGAGTTTGTCAGCTAGTTCTGCTCCGGCCTCTACTAGATTTGGAACTACTAATATTAAAACTATTGCAATTACTAATATAAAAAGTATCAGTGTAATAAAAAAACTAATAGGTCTTTTGTATTTATCCTTTATCCCACCTAATGGACTACTTTCTCCAAACAATTTTTCTTCAATAAAACTCATAGGCTTGTTTAATATAAATGATATGACAAGTCCTATTATAAAAGGTGCTATTATTCCAAGGAATAAATTAAATCCTTTGCCTACAAATTTAAAGTTTTCAAAAATCCACCATATAAATATTGTAAATACTATTAAAAACATTGCTTTTTTCATTCTTTCAGTCTTAATATTCATTTTTCCACCCTCTTTCTTTTATATAATACCCTTTCTTCAATTTCCCAATAAAAAAAGTTTCTCTCCAGAGAAACTTTTTTTATCTTTTTTATTTTTTATACATACAATGTTCCTTCTGCTACTATTTCTACCTGACCATTTAAATATATATGTGAAATACTATCATTCTTATATTCTACATTTACACTTAAACTTCCACCAGGTTGTTTTACATCTATATTTATATTTTCTTTGTTTTCATGTGATCTATATGCTCCAAATGCACATGTACCAGAAGCGCAAGACCTTTCCCAAAATAGACTATCAGTAGACCTGACGTATACTAAAGGCTCCATAAAGTCTTTCTTAAAATCATAGTACATTATTCCAAACGCTTCATAGTCAGTCTCTTTTAAGGATTCTTTTATAGTTTTATAAAATAAATCTTTATTCTTTATTTTATTTTTATCTACTATAAAGTGGGTAATTCCTTCAAAATTAACCCTTGCAAATTCTAAGGTCTTTTCTTCAAATTCTATAGCATCTTCCTTTATAGATCTAGGCGCTGGCATTTCAATTTTAGAAAGATATTTATTTTCTTCTATCTTTTCTACCTCACATTGAATCTTTCCTTTCATACCAGAAACTTCTAAATCTACAAAGAGTTTATTTTCTTCTTTTTTAACTTGAGGATAGCCTTTGTCTACCAACAGGGCAGCTAAAGATCTAGTAGCATTTCCGCAAAATTCTCCACCCATCATTTGAAGTCTTATTCCTTCTTTATCATCAGCTTTTTCAATAAATCCCACTTGTTCAGCATGTAAATTATTGTAATCCATAATCCTATTTGATACAGTTTTATGTTCTTTTCTAGGAATTTGATCCATTATAAATATGGTCATATTTTCTACTGGGTTTACCTTTACAAAGTTAAGCCTCATATTGTCCCCCTT
>NZ_JBQDAA010000277.1:0-2555 GCF_052089545.1 Tissierella sp.
AAAAGAGATAGAGAAAAAATCTAAATGGTATCATATATTTAGAAGAAAAAAATAAATCAAGAGGTATGAGCCGATAAATGAAAAAAATTAGTTGAATCTAGGGTATAATATCGAATAAGGGAGTTGTTAAAAATAAATATAATTATTTAATAGCAACTTTAAAAAATGACTATGATAGTAAACTTAATCAAACGGGTATGATAACTTAGGCCTTAGTTGTAGTAATAAAGTTAGTTAACGAAAGAAAAAACATCTTTATGCACAATAATAAGTAGTATTTAATACATTTTGTTTGTCAGAAAAAAATTAGATAACTGGACAATCTATGACAAAAGATTGTAAAAAGGGAGATTAAGCTAAAAAAACTAAAAGAGTGTTTAGGAATGGAAGAAGATATGTATTCAATATTCTACGATTTAGAAAGAAGAGTTTTAAAGGTTGCAAAGTAAGAAATAAATATGGATATTTATTAAAAGCTGTAGAAAATGATTATGGAACTGCTGTTCCACAGCTAAGATTAGGTTATCGCATAGGGGGCTCTAATTGATAGAATAGAACTAACTTAGAACAAAATATTAATGTACTAAGTTCTGCATTTTGGTCAATTTGATATTTTATCTCCAAGAATTTTATTCAATAGCATATAATCGTTTTTATCAAATAATACCGTGACCTTATCTAATCTTTTGGAATTGGGATATAAATGTAAAGTTTGAGTATATTTTATATCAAAAGGTGTAACAGTTCGATAAATAAAATCTATTATCCGTAGACAATCAAGATTAACACCATTCTCAAGATTGTTTTTAATATCAATGGCAACTAAACCTTCTATTTCTTCAAATGTTAAACCTAAGTAAATATTATTAACTCTACAGAATCCTTGTAACATATTTTTATAATAATTATCATATTTTTGTTCCACTGTTACCACCCCATGTCTTTTTATGTTATATTATACCATAGAAATAAAATACACAAAGGGGTGTTGATTTTGAAGAGATTATTATCAGTTATTTCTGTAGCTTTAGTTCTTTTGGTTATGACTGTTCCTGTTTCAGCGGTTGATGGGGAAAGTAAAACCTTTGAAGATGAGTTAAAGCAATTGGAACAAATAGGTACAATTAAGTATGAGGATGACGAGATTACTGTTTGGGACTTAGGGAATGATGAAGAAATTTCGGACTCTATTTTAAATCATCCAGACAGTGTCGTGAGCAATGTGGACTCAGAAATTACACCATTTTCTTCTGCCACGGGGCCAGGAGGATATGCTAGTATCTATGCAGGAGATTCTGGTAGGATTGTATACTGGACTGTTAGGCCTGCAACGGCATGGCCTTACCATTTTGAAGGGCTTGTAAAGCTTAGGTACCATTCTGGATTCAGAAGGGATGCAGTAATAGGGGGAATGGGAGCCTTAGGTTCTACCCTTAATGGTGCAGTAACAATGAATAAAAATAATGGAGGAGTTGCTTATCTTACAGGAACCGCATATTCTTTAAATTTTAAAAAATATAGGGTACTTCCCGGAGTGCAAACTTCCTTTAGAGCAAACTAAAAATCAAAAGAGATGACTCAGGTTCTGCAGAACCTGAGTCATCTCTGAAATAATTAAAAAATGACTGGAAATTAAAAAAAATAATTAAACAGCCAATTTAAAAACAAAGTAAATATACTAGCTAATACAGCAATAGGAAAAGCATTAGCTGCCTTATCTTTAAACTCTGTATGCTGGATATTATTCTTTAGTTTATTTACGGTTGAATCCATTTCACTAAATATCCTGTTTATAGATTTTTTTAAATTAGAGTTCAAGTTCCCTACCCCTTGATTTAGTTGGTCTAACTCTTTCTCTGTGTTTCTCCTTGTTTCCTTGCTCAAGCTCTTTAGCTCTTGATTTAGAAGGTCTATCCCTTTCTGCGTGTTCATTACGATTTCTCTGTTCAAGCTCTCTAACCTTTCTCTGCTTCTCTTTTCTTGCTCTTGCATCAGGTTTAGATATCTCTGAAAACTCTCTTGCATTTGGTTAACAGTTTTTTTTATCCATTTGCTATTAGAATAGTTTTTTGAATAAAAATGTTTAGTATCTGTGCCGTTTTTTAAAATAGAATTCTTGTTTTTATCGAATGTGAATAATTGAATGACCTTATCGTGTAAAAATACAATAGTTTCACAGGAATTGCCTGAGTTTGTCTTAATAGCAATTGAGTAAAACTCATAGATATAAAGTGAGATGTAAATCTTTTGATGTTTTGATGTTGAGATACAATAGAAATTAAGTTACTTTTAATTATAATAAAATATAAAGGGTGGTCTAATTTATGTCCCTAACAATAACTACAATTGTGGCATACCTGACATTAGCGAGTTTGGTATTTACCATATCTGATGTGAAAAAAGTTAAAGAAGAAAATAAGAAACTCAAAGAAGAGATAAAATTAATAAAGAAACACATATCAAAATAATAATTAATATGATTCTGAGTTTGTCTTAATCTAAATTATGACAAATTCAGAAAAATAGCTATAAAGATTGATACAACTAGGATAGAG
>NZ_JBQDAA010000278.1:0-2555 GCF_052089545.1 Tissierella sp.
AAGCCAACTCAATAAATTAGATTTGTTTTTGTCTTTTGGTCTTTTAATTATAATAGACAAAAACACTAAGCATAAAATATAAAAAGGAGATATTTTTTACATTTCCTTAAAATCTTTTTCTAGTCCTTTTAAATCTTTCCAAAACTTATCTCTATTTTCATAATTCTTTTTCATTCGTTCATGAATATTTAACATTTTTTCTTCGCTAAATATTGGAATATATAATTTTTCCCATCTATCTGCAATATTAGGTAAAGTTGTATCTAGCATTATCTTATTACCTAGCTGACTTCTGACTTCATCAGAGTTCATTAAAAACAGTAAATTATATGGAGTTATATTATATTTATTTTCACTATTAACAACTCTCAATATCAATAGTTCTCTTGTAAAAATTGATTTAGTATCTTTTTCATACAGAATTCCTACATCACCAATTCTATAACTTCCACGCCTTACAAAAACTATATCTTTAGCTTTCAATTCTTTTTCAGGTCTAAATAATCTATCATACTCAAATTCTGGGATTAAGTCTTGTGGATTGGTGTAAACTTCTAAGTTAACTATATCTTTCACTCTTATATAAGGATATGTTCCTTGACCTTTTAAGTAGCCTCTTGGAGAACCATGCCCATCAAAATACTCTAAAATTCCCTCATTTATCAAATCTTCTATTTGAACTTTGTTATCTGTAACTAATTTTTCTTCAAAATAGTTTCTAGCTACTAACACATCTTCTTCTTCAATATCTTTATAATCAATATATTTTATCGTCTCTTGTAATTCTCTATTTTCTTCTAACAGTTTTTCTTCTCTTTCGTTGAGTGGATTATAATTATTTTCTATTAAAGACATAATATCTTTGTTTTTGATTGCAGGAATAATTTTTATAGTATCATCGTTTATTTTAGATTTGTCAAAGGTGTCTGTTTCCAAATCATACATATAATTTACTTCGCCTTGATGATTATGTCCGATATTTTTTATTTTAATTGCTAATACTTTATCTTGTTGCGGAGTTCCTTTTTGAATGAAAATTATATCAGTTTTAGCATTGTTATAAGGTCTAAATGTATCATGAGGTATATCAATTATCGCCATTATATTATGTTTATAAAATAATGAATCTCTAACTTTTCTATTACTTGGAGAGTGGAATATTGTTTCTGGCAATACTATTCCTAATACTCCACCATCTTTCAATAGACTGAGTGCTCTTTCTACAAACGCTAAATCTACAGCTTCATATTCATATAATTCCTTTGTCTGCTTATCTAATTTAACATCTTTGCCAAAAGGAGGATTTGTTAAAATGTAATCAAAGTAATCTTCTTTAATAGCTCCTTTTGCGCCATTTCCCCAATTTTTGCTATTTAAACTGTTTTCTATATAAATACCAGCTTTCCCATCTCCTAAAACAGCCATATATCCTTTTGATATTTTAGCTAAAAAATCATCTTTTTCTATCCCATACAAATATTTCATAGCATATTCTTTCTTTTCTTCTTGCTTTGCTAAATCTTCTAAACTTTTCCCATCTATTTTGTTCCAAACATGATTCATTGAACTTGTTAAGAACCCTGCTGTTCCACTCGCTGGATCTAGCAAACTGTTATATTCTTCAGGATCTAAAATAGACACCATCAAATCAACTACATTTTTAGGTGTAAAAAACTGTCCTTGTGACCCTTTTGATGCATAGCCAATTATACTTTCAAATGCATCAGATATCGCTTGATGAGAGCTTCTTGTAATAGAATACATCTGTAGCTGTCCTACTACATAAGTGATTATACTATCTTCTAAAGTTATTTTATCTTCTTTCTTAAATACCTCATTATACTTTACTTTGACTTTTTCATTAAATATCTTTTTTAAATTACTTGCTGTTTTCTTCTCATCATCATTCATTATTCTAAATTCCATGTAGTCTTCATCGCTCTTATACCTTTCATCATATATTTTACATATCAAAATAGACATAAGCTCGCCTAATATTTTCTCATCTCTTGTAGTTCCAGTAGCATTAGCTGATATAAACCCTCTCATTTGTTTAAATATATCTTTTAAGTTGCTAGTAGGCTTTAAATCTTTTTTTTGTATTTCCTCAATTACATCTCCATAACCTTTTCTTGGAATATTAAAGCGTTCTTTATACCGAATAACCCCATCTTCTACAACTTTTTCAATATATTGAATTCCTATTTCATCAGCTTCTAAATTCCCATTTGTCCAAACACCATATTTTACATCACTCTCAAAGTTTAAATAATCTTTTAATTGATCCAAACCTATATCTATTTCTCCTGATTTAGTTTCAACAAATATTTTAGGTTTCTCATCTTCAAAAACAGCTATATCTACTGGCAAAGATCTTCTTGTATCTGATGGACTTCTTTTTACTCCATACTCTACCTTTAAGTCTTTTTCATCATATCCATAATCTTCTATTAGTATTTTTATGTATCTTTGTCTTACTATTTCCTCTTTAGTATTAGGTACATCTATTTTTCTAATTCTACATGTTATTTTTTTACTCTCCATAACTTCCTCCT
>NZ_JBQDAA010000279.1:0-2533 GCF_052089545.1 Tissierella sp.
CCAGTTTTCATATATATCAGATTTCATAGCACCTGCTATTAAGGATCCTGTAATATCTGAGCCACCTCTTTCAAAGGTCTTTATCTCATTATCAAATCCAATACCATAGAAACCTGGTATTACATACTTTTTCTTTGTATCTAAATTTTCCCTTATTCTTTTATAACTTGTTTCCAAATCAAGTTCTCCATCTATATGAAAACAAATTATATCCTTAGCATCTAAGAATTTAAAATCTAAATACTCAGCCATTATTATACTGGATAAATACTCACCTCTACTTAATACAAAATCTCTATTTTTCGACTTCCTTATCTCAATAATTGTTTTATCTATAGTTTCTAGTAGGCTTTTATCTAATTTTAAATCTTTTACTATATTAAAAAATCTTCCCTTTATTATCTTTAATAGACTTTCCTTTTCATCTTCATATTTACATTCAAAATAACCAATTAATAAGTCTGTAACTTTGATATCACCTTTATGTCTTTTCCCTGGTGCTGATACTATGACTAGATTTCTACCCTCTTCGCTATAGATAATCTCTTTAACCTTTTTGTATTGATTACTATCACTTAAAGAACTTCCACCAAATTTTAAGACTCTTTTTCTTTCTATTTTATTAATATCATATGGTGTTTCTTGATATACACAGTAATTCATCCAGTTAATAAATAATAAATTTCCATGAGATTTCCATTTTACCTGAATTCCTTCATCTTCATTATCATTTTTAAAGTAATTTACCGGAGTTTGTATTTCTAGTCCTTTAGACTTATCCCTTATATACTCTTTGTATAAAGTGTCTCTATCATATTCTCCATGTCCTGATACGAATACAAATCTATTATCTAAACTTCTAGCCAGGCTAACTCCAGTATCTGGTCTACTACCAATTATCTTTAAATCTTCTATTTTTCTTACATCTTCTTCTCTATTAATAGAATGTCTAGATTGTGGAGAGTAAAATACATCATCAAAACCCTTAGTCAATGCACTTTCTTCCAAAACATCATACTCAAATACTCCAAATACCTTTTTATCTTCAATATACTTAGGTATTCCATAATAATGATACAGTGCTGCCTGAGCAGCCCAGCAAATAAACATGGTTGAATAAACATTTGTCCTAGCATATTCAAATATTTCTCTAAGTTCAGGCCAATAGTCAACTTCTTCGAAGTCTAGTTTTTCAACCGGAGCCCCAGTTATTATCATACCATCGTATTTTTCATCTTTGATTTGTGAAAAATCCTTGTAGAATCTTTTTAAATATGTTTCATCTGTATTCTTTGAATTATGTGTTTTAGTTCGTATTAAGTCTATATCTACCTGTAATGGAGTATTGGATAATAATCTTAGTAATTGGATTTCTGTTTCTTCCTTATTTGGCATCAAATTTACTATTGCTATTTTTATGGGCCTAATATCTTGGGTCGTAGCTCTATCTTTCCCCATAATAAATAGATTTTCATCTTCCAATATCTTCTTTGATGGTAAATCATTATCTATTATTAACGGCATTTTGACTTCTCTCCAATCCCTGCTTTAAATCTGCTATAATGTCGTCAGCATTTTCTATACCTACAGATAATCTAATCAGACCTTCTGTAACTCCACCTTTTAGCTGATCTTCTTTTGATAATTGTCTATGAGTCATACTTGCAGGATGTAATACATGAGTCCTTATATCTCCCACATGGACAACTAGACTTGCTAACTTTAAACTGTTTATAAATTCTTTTCCTTCATTTACTCCACCCTTTACTTCAAAGGATATTATCCCACTAGCACCCTTAGGTAAATATTTCTTTGCTAATTCATAATCAGGGCTAGATTCTAATAAAGGATAAGCCACGCTCTCTACATTTGGATTACTTTCTAAAAACTGTGCTATTTTAAGGGCATTTTCAGAATGTCTATCCATCCTAAGAGCTAAGGTTTCAATACCAAGGTTTGTTAAAAATCCATTAAATGGACTCATAGTAGCACCTAAATCCCTTAAAAATACTACTCTAGCTTTAGTAATATATGCTTGTTCTTTGAAGGTTTCTGTATAGCTAAGTCCATGATAATTAGGATCCTCATCAGTTAAACAAGCAAACTTTCCATTATCCCAATTGAATTTTCCACTATCTACTATTATCCCTCCAACTGATGTAGCATGACCATCTAAATATTTCGTAGTAGAATGAGTCACTATATCAGCACCATATTCTATTGGTCTAAGTAAATATGGAGTTGGGAAGGTATTATCTATCACTAAAGGTAAATCATGTTTATGGGCTAAATTAGCATATCTTTCTATATCCAATACTCTAACACCTGGATTTCCCAAGGATTCTGTAAATAATAATTTTGTATTTTCTTGTATTGCTTTACTTACTTCTTCATCAGTTGAATCTAGGCTTACAAATGTGGTCTCTATTCCAAATTTCTTTAGGGTAGAACTTAACAATGTAAACGTACCGCCATAAATATTATTTAAAGCTACTATATGCTCACCACTTTGACAGATAGTCAATATAGCTAA
>NZ_JBQDAA010000280.1:0-2533 GCF_052089545.1 Tissierella sp.
TCTCAAACTTGATAAACCATCTACAAATGACTTATCAAACCACGTTATCATTCCTAAGGAGTGATTAGCATGTGTTGTTTTCAGAGCAAAGACAATAAGTCTATCTAATAACCAATAACAAGCTATGCCTAATAGTAAAACTATTACACTAGGAAAAGCTTTTACTATTAATTCAGAAAAAGAGAATTTTGATTTCTTATATTCCAACAAAAGCATCGCAACAATTATCTGTATGAAGAATAAAATAAATGTTTGATAGACACCTATAACTAAGGTCATTAGGCTAATTAGGATAATATAAATGATTATTTTTTTTAATCCAGAAAAAGTTCTCACTTTTAAGCAATAACTAGCCACTATAACAGTCAGTAACATTGCTAGCGAAAACTCAAAATTCTGAAGAACAAAATAATATTGAAAAACAAATAACTGGCTTGTAGTAAATAGACTAGGAACTATAAAAAGTTTCTTATTTTCTCTAATTTCTATATAATCACTAAAAAGATAAGTTAAATATAATGAAGTTATCCCTAAAAGTATACAAGTTAAGGTATTTATCATATATATATTGGTGAACTCTTTCAAAAATATTTTTTTTAGAATCACCTCGCCAAAACGTCCAATACTTATCCAATAATTCATATAGCCTGATGGATTTTGAATAAACCAATTGGTATCCATTCCATAAGATGTATTTGCAATTTTTAATCCATAGATCAATACTATTAAAAACATAGTATAAATGACTAAAGATTTTTTCTTAGACATAAATTCAATCATTGAAACATTTAAACCTCTAACTCATTTTTTTAAGCTGAAATAATTTTCTTACAGCAGATTTCACACTTTTCGTTAGTGCTTTTCGGTTGTTTAAAAAATCGATCTCTTTCTGATTTACTTTTTTATGACGCAATTCATCGTCCTCAATCTTTTCAGTAATATTAGCATAGACACTCTCAAGAGAATATCTCTCTTTTAAACTTGGAACAGCTTTTACTGCTTCAAGTTTCTCTTGGTCAAATCTACCAAGGACCTCTGAAATCATGCTAGTTAAGGTATCCAAGTCCCCCGAAGGGTAGATATGCCCTTGCTCATTCATATACTCGAAGGCTGATTTATGTCCCGCATTATCTGATAAAATCGTTGGAATACCATTTAAAACAGATTCAACATAAACAAGACCAAACGTCTCCATACTCGACGGGAAAACAGCTAAATCCTTATCAGTAATCTCTGACCAAGGATCATCTAAATATCCCATAAATGAAACATTTTTCAAATTATGCTCTGCAATATAATCATCACAGAGTTGTTTATAATCCTCATCCCATGCACCTAAAAATACAAGTTCAGTGCCTGCTAGATTAAGCATTTGAAAAGCTTTAATCAACTCAAGCTGATTCTTTCTCTGAGTCAAGCGACCAACTGAAACGATACGATGGTGGTCGTTGGATCCAAGTGACACCCCTTCTTTGGTTTCAATTTGAGTATAGGGGGCAAAAGAATAAATCTTCCTATTTGGGAAATGCTTTTGTAAATCCTCGGTCAACGCTCCTGTTACAGCAAAAATCTCATCAGAAAACTTGTCTATAAAGTCAAGTTTTTCTTTATAGTAACCAAATTCTCCCTCAGGAAATTCATGAATCAACCAAAAATGTCTGACATTCTCAAAAGTTGCAGCAAGTGCACCTTGGAAAACATTCACAGTATTTGATATCACTAGGTTTACATCTTCAGATATAATAATCCTCTTCAAGTCTCTAATATTTTTCTTGTAGCCTTGAATACGCTTATAATGATTGCCTGGCGAACCACCCGGTGCTTCTTCCCACCACCATTTGACAGCTGAAAGACCGTGGGTTTCAATCCCTGCTTTCTGAAGTTCTACTTGATATTCCTCTTGAGACGGCACCTTGTAATCAGGAAAAACATTTAATACACGATAACCTTTTTTTACAAGAAATTTCATAAGATTGACTATAGAAATTTCGGCACCATTATCCAGAGTCCCCGTCGGAGATATAAATAAAATTGTCTTAGTCATAAATTATGCAAATACCCCCCAATAATGGAAAAGAATCAAATAAATAGCCACTAAGAAATTAGCAATTAAAGTCAGAGTTGCTATCTTCAATCTTTTCTGTCGAGCTAAATCAACTTTAGCTGTATTAGCAATTAACGGTAACAAGAGAATGATAAATGGCGTAAAATAACGTCCTTGAGCACCAACTGATATATTAGCTCCCTGTCCAAGAACAATTGGTGTCCACGCAATATACATTACTGTAACAGCAGCTAGAACCTCTAGTATGAAGAGAATACAAGAGGCATTAGCAAAATCTTTTGTAAAGAAATCCTTCTTACTTGATAGGAATAAAATAGTAAGAACTACGATATCAATAAAGATTAACCAAAGTGGCATTTGCAAAGTAAGGTTTCCAAGATAGCCGAACATACCAAGCGACAAGATACCATTCAAATTGTCATTCAACTCAGGATTAAAGAGTGTATTACGCAAAACCTCGCCATAATG
>NZ_JBQDAA010000281.1:0-2529 GCF_052089545.1 Tissierella sp.
ATTAATTTTAGCTACTAGACAGTTCTAAATATATAAATTTTCAATCGTATTATTAATTTATTTTATTTAACTAACTAGAATTTTTGATAACCAAATTCAGTAATTTCTTTTTTTATATCAACAAGAAAACTATCTAGATTATCTTCTTTTGTACTACTCTCTCCATATTTACGAATACTAATAGTTTTATTTTCCATTTCATTATCTCCCACAACTAATTGGTAAGGTATTTTCTGAGTTTGAGAAGCTCTTATTTTATATCCCATTTTTTCATTACGTGTATCTACTTCAACACGCATTCCCAATGCTGTCATTTTAGTTTGTATTTGTTCAGCATATTCAGAATGAAGTTTTAAATTAACAGGAATGATTGTAGCTTGAACGGGTGCTAACCATGTAGGGAATGAACCTTTATATTCTTCAATTAGGTAAGCGACAAATCTTTCCATTGTTGATATTATACCACGATGTATAACAACTGGACGGTATACATCTTCTCCGTCATCTCCAACATACGTTAAATCAAAACGTTCAGGTAAAAGAAAATCTAACTGGACAGTTGAGAGAGTTTCTTCAACACCTATAGCCGTTTTGACTAAAACATCTAATTTAGGACCATAAAAAGCAGCTTCACCTTCTGCTTCAAAGTAGCTTAATTCTAGGTCCTCCATTGCTGCTTTTAACATATTTTGTGCTTTTTCCCACATAACATCATCATCAAAGTATTTCTTTGTATTATTTGGATCACGATAACTTAGACGGAAACGGTAATTAGTAATTTCAAAGTCTTCATAAACTGCTAACATTAGTTCTACAACTCTTTTAAACTCATCTTGAATTTGATCAGGTCTAACAAATACATGAGCATCATTTAAAGTCATTTCTCGAACACGTTGTAACCCAGATAGTGCCCCACTTTTTTCATAACGATGCATTTGTCCTAATTCAGCAATTCGAATAGGGAAATCTCTATAACTATGAATATCATTTTTATATATCATCATATGATGTGGACAGTTCATCGGCCTTAAAACTAACATCTCTCCGTCTCCCATATCCATTGGCGGGAACATATCATCTTGATAGTGGTCCCAATGACCAGAAGTTTTGTATAAGCCAACGTCAGCCATAATAGGTGTATAGACGTGTTGATATCCTAGGCTAATTTCTCTGTCTACAATATACCTTTCAACTGTTCTACGAATAGTTGCACCTTTAGGTAACCAAAAAGGTAATCCCGCTCCTACTTCAGGAGAAACCATGAACAAATCTAATTCTTTTCCTAGTTTCCGGTGATCTCTTTCTTTAGCTTCTTCCCGCATTTTCAAAAATTCTTTTAAATCTTTTTTATTAAAATAAGAAGTTCCATAAATGCGTTGCATCATTTTATTATTAGAATTCCCTCTCCAATAAGCACCTGCAAGTGAAAGTAATTTAAAAACTTGAATATAACCCGTTGAAGGTACGTGAACACCACGACATAAATCCACAAAATCTCCTTGATCATAAACTGTAATTATTTCATTATCTGGCAAAGACATAATCAACTCTATTTTATAAGGATCATCTTTAAATATTTCTAAAGCATTTTCTCGTGTAATTTCTCTACGAATTATAGGATTATTTTCTTTAATAATTTCCTTCATTTTTTCTTCGATAAGTGGTAAATCTTCTTCAGTAATGGGTGTGCTTGAATCAGTATCGTAATAGAAACCATTATCAATAGTTGGCCCAACGCCAAAATGTATATCTTTATACAATCTTCTTAATGCATTAGCCATAAGATGAGCAGTTGAATGTCTTAAAATATCCAAAGCATCTTCATGCTCTGGGGTAACAAATTCGATTATGCCATCTTCTTTTAAAGGGTAACTGACGTCAACTAATACTCCATTAAATTTCCCTGCTAAAGTTTTCTTAACCATTTTTTTATCAATAGATTGAACTATATCTTTTGTAGATGAACCGACCGGGAATACATTTTTAGATCCATCTAAAAAAGAAAGCGTAATTTCTGTCATTTTTCATTCCTCCACTTACCATATTTTTGGGAAAGATATACGTCTTATGATTAAAAAAAAAGACGTCCCATTTATGGTAAAAATTACCATAAATGGGACGTCTCAGACGTGTTTCCACCCAAATTCAAAATTTAAAAAAATTTCCTCAATGCTATTAACGCTAGCTAAACGACCATATGCTAATACCTTATTGGATTCACAATGGCACTCAAAAGTGGTCAAAACAAATATATTTTTGGGATTCTCAGCTACTAGTCCCTTCTCTGTAAAAAATAGTGATATGTTTTGTTGTCTTTTTCAACGATTTTTTTATATTTCAATTAAACCATTATTACAAATGGAAAGCAAGAAATAACTAAATCCAGACAATATTTCTGATTAAACCATAAATTAATTTCAGCATCTAAATTATAATAGAATGAGAGTAAGTGAATTTTTTATCATTATCGAAAGATTTTTGAAACCGTATTCAAATAAACTATATATTAATCCAATCAAACCTTTGAAA
>NZ_JBQDAA010000282.1:0-870 GCF_052089545.1 Tissierella sp.
CTATAGCACATAAAAAAAGCATACAATATGTATTAAATAGAGCAGATAAAATATTATCTACAAGTGAAGTTATGGCTAAAGAAACTAAAAAATACACTAATAAAGCTATAGAAGTTACACCTTTTGGTGTAGATACTAATAAATATAAGCCAAATGACCAATATAAAAACGAGAATAAAATTATCATTGGAACAGTAAAAACATTAGACCCTAAGTATGGAGTAGATTATTTGATAAAAGCATTCGCTAATTCAGTTAAAAATAATCCTGACTTAGATTTAGAACTTCATATAGCAGGAAAAGGACCTCAAGAGCAAGAATTAAAACAACTATCTAAAAAATTAGAGGTTTTTGATAAAGTTAGATTTTTAGGTTTTTTATCGGAAGATCAAGTAATAAAGACCTTTAATTCATTTGATATAGCAGCATTTCCATCAATATTTGATAGTGAGAGTTTTGGGGTAGCAGCAGTAGAAGCTGGAGCTTGTAGTGTGCCTGTTATTGTATCAAATGTGGGAGGACTACCTGAAGCAACAAATCCAGGTGTTTCAAGTATAGTAGTTGAAAAAGAAAACATAGAAGAACTTACTAGTTCATTAGATAGATTGATTAATGATGATTTACTTAGAATTAAAATGGGTCAAGCAGGTAGAAAATATGTAAAAGAAAAATTTGAAATACGAGATAATTTTGGAAAAGTCAATAATATATATATGGAATTTAAAAATTAATATAAATATTTAAGGTAGTTTTGGAGTGATAATATGAAAAATATATGGATTTTAAATCATTATGCAATCCCCCCTGAATTAGGTCCTTTAATTCGTCATTATAAATTTGCTGAAAATTTAATACTAAGAGGATATAAAG
>NZ_JBQDAA010000282.1:880-2519 GCF_052089545.1 Tissierella sp.
GAATGTTTTTGCAGCAAGTTCGTTGCATTATTCTGATGAAAATATGATAAAAGGTAATGCGAAATTCTTACACAAAGAATTTAATGGAGTTCCCTTTACTTTTGTTAAGGCAATGGATTATAAAGGTAATGGTAAGAAAAGAATATTAAATATGATAGAATATGCATATAAAATCATAAATATAACGAAAAAAATAGATATAGAAAAGCCAGATGTGATATATGCATCTTCTGCTCATCCACTTACATGGCTTGCAGGATATAGATTAGCTAAAAGATATAAGGCCAAGTTTATAGCAGAAACAAGGGATTTATGGCCTGAAACATTGGTATCAATGGGACAAATAAGTAGAAAAAGTATTCCCGCTAAAATTTTATATAAATTACAAGATTTCATATACAGGAAGGCTGACAGACTTATATTTACCTTTCCAGGAGGAAAAGATTATGTAGATTCATTAGGCATAGATACAAATAAAGTAAGATATATAAATAATGGAATTGATTTAGAAGAATTTAATTATAATAAAGATAATTTTATATATGAAGACAGTGATTTAGATAATGATGATAAATTTAAAGTCATTTTCACAGGTACTATAGGACATGCAAATGGGATAAGGAATATAGTAAATGCAGCAATTGAACTAAAAAAGAAGAACTATAATGATATAGTATTTTTAATATTTGGAGATGGGCCTGAAAAAGAAAAATTAATTAAGAAAGTAGAAAAAGAAAAAATAGATAATATAATTTTTAAAGGTAGAGTCCAAAAGAAGTTTGTACCAAATATATTGAGTAAATCTTCATTAAATCTTTTATCACTTGAACATTTACCTAATTTATTTAAATATGGACTTAGTCCAAACAAACTGTTTGATTATTTTGCATCAGGAACACCTACATTATCAAATGTAGAATGTGGGTATGATTTATTAGAACAATATAATTGTGGATTAACAGTAAAAGGAGATTCTACTGAAGCTTTAATAAATGGAATACTTAAATTTTACAATATGGATAGAGAAGAATATAATAAATATGGTAAGAATGCTTTAGAAGCATCTGAAGATTTTGATTTCAAGAAATTAACAGATAAATTAGAAATGACAATATTAGATTAGGAAGGTGTAATCATGAACATACCATTAATAGATTTAAAAGCACAATATGAAAATTTAAAAGATGAATTAGATAAAGTTACATTAGATGTATTATCAAGTTCTAAATATATAATGGGCGAGAATGTTAAAAAGTTTGAAGAAGAATTTAGTAAGTATTTAGGAGCAAAGCATTCTATATCAGTAGGAAATGGAACAGACGCACTAGTTATAGCTTTAAAAGCTCTTGGAATAGGTGAAGGTGATGAAGTAATAACAAGCACATATACATTCTTTGCAACAGCAGAAAGCATATCAGCAGTCGGTGCAACACCTGTCTTTATAGATGTGAAAAAAGATACATTCAATATGGACTCGGAATTAATAGAAGATAAAATAACAGATAAAACAAAAGCTATAATGCCAGTTCATATATTTGGACAATCAGCAGATATGGATCAAATAAATAAAATTGCTAAAAAACATAACTTATATGTAATAGAAGATGCATGCCAAGCTATAGGAGCTGAGTACAATGGA
>NZ_JBQDAA010000283.1:0-2515 GCF_052089545.1 Tissierella sp.
CACACCCTTGCGGATAACAGATTTTGAGTCTGTCTCGTCTGCCAGTTCCGACACACCGGCCTATAATAGATAATAATAACATAAAATTTAGTATTCTGCAAGAAATTTATAAAAATTATTATTAGCAAATTTTTACTAGATATTAAAGTGAATTAGATCTTTTTCTATGGTCATTGAAGAAAAGCCTAGATTGTTTTTTATCCACTCTAAAGCATCTCTATGATAAAAAAAGACATGAGTTATATCATTTTTATAATGCCAGGAAGCAAAATCTATATCTTCACTATAAATGCTTGTCATAATATAAAGAGTCCCGCCTGGTTTTAAAAGAGATTTCATCAGTTTAAACTCATCTAAGGGTCTGTGAAAATGTTCAACTACCTCACAGCATACTATATAGTCGTATCTTTTTTCCAATCTACTAGGATAATTTGCAAAAAAAGGATCATATTCTTTTATATTATATCCCTTATCTTTTAATAATTTTGATATAACAGGTCCTGTGCCTGATCCAAAATCAAGCCCAGTATCTTCCGCCTTATAATCTTCAAGTATACTGTTAACGATAGGGGATACAAACTTTTGATAGCCCTTATCTTCTACATCATTATTATGTTCTTCATACCTTGATTTTTCTTGGTTTACATTTATATAGTTTTTAGGATCTAACATTAGTGAGTTACAACCACTACATTTATAATACTTATTTTCCCGGAATAATTGAAACAAACCTGTATTATTCCCACATAATATACAATTCATTTTTTCCACATCATTTCTTTTTTATAGTAATAAATTAGTTTTTTAATAAAAATTAGAAAGAGTTTATAAAAAACTTTCTTCTTTATTATCTTATCATAAAATTATTTTATAACAATTAACTAATTATAATATAAGTATACTTTAATCTATATTAGAGGTGACAAATTTATAAAAAGTGCTATAATTATAGGGGGGCAAGATTAATTTTAATAGGAGGAAGAGATTATTTGTTAAGAAAATTTATATCGTATTATAAACCACATAAAAAACTATTTTTTATAGATATGTTTTTTGCGCTATTAATATCTGCTGCTGACTTAATTTTTCCTATGTTCAGTAGGAAGATGATAAACGAAATTATTCCAGATGGTAGGATGGACTTATTATTTAAATGGACTATATTTATGGCAGTCCTATTTTTAATAAGATTTATAAGCTTTTATATAGTAGCTTATTGGGGCCATCTACTTGGAGTTAAAATAGAAAGAGACATGAGAAGTGATGTATTTACACACCTTCAAACATTGCCATTTAGCTATTATGATAAAAATAAAACAGGACATATTATGTCTAGAATAGTAAATGATTTAAGAGATATTACAGAATTAGCACACCATGGTCCAGAAGATTTGTTTATTTCCTTGGTAATGTTAATAGGTTCTTTCCTAATATTACTTACTATTGAATGGAGACTTACTTTAATATTATTTGCCTTTATACCTATAATGCTTGGATATGTTATAGTTAAAAGAAAGAAAATGTCTGAGTCTTTTAAAAAGGTAAGAATGAAAATAGCAGATATAAACTCACAACTTGAAAATAGTATATCTGGTGCAAGAGTTGCAAAAAGCTTTACAAATGAAGAATATGAAATAGAAAAATTTAACCAAGGAAACTACGCTTTTAGTAATGCAAGAAGAGAAGCTTATAAAGTAATGGCTGAATTTACATCAGTTATGGGAATTATGACAAATGTATTAAATCTTTTAGTAATAAGTGTAGGAGGATACTTTGTATATTTAGATATTCTAAACTTTGGAGACCTTTTTTCATTTACGCTTTATGTAAACTTCTTTATGGAACCTTTAAAAAGACTTACTCAATTTACTGAACAATTTCAAGACGGTATGACAGGGTTTAAAAGATTTTTAGAGATAATGGAAATAAAACCAAATATAATAGATAGAAAAGATGCTATAGAACTAAAAGATCCAAAAGGAAAGATAGAATTTAAAAATGTATCATTTAGCTATAGTGATGATGAAGATACTGTGCTTAGAAATGTTAATATAAGAATAGAATCAGGTAAAACTGTTGCACTAGTAGGGCCATCTGGAGCAGGTAAAACTACTCTTTGTCACTTGGTTCCTAGGTTTTATGAAACACAAAATGGAGATATATTTATTGATGATATAAATATAAAAGATATAAAACTAAAAAGCTTGAGATCAAATATAGGCCTTGTACAACAAGATGTATTCTTATTTACTGGGACTATAAAAGAAAATATTTTATATGGAAATCCTAAAGCTAGTGAAGATGAGATAATAAAGGCTGCTAAAAGTGCTAGTATTCACGAATTTATAGAGTCACTTCCACAAGGATACGATACCGACATAGGAGAAAAGGGAGTTAGATTATCTGGAGGTCAAAAACAAAGAATATCTATTGCAAGGCTGTTTTTGAAAAATCCACCAATATTAATATTAGATGAAGCTACTTCAGCACTAGACAATGAAACTGAGATACTTAT